>JBAXCT010000215.1:0-4212 GCA_037141375.1 Chthoniobacterales bacterium
CGCGGGCCAGTTCGATGGCGTCGAGCGTCTCGGTGAGCGAGCCGATCTGGTTGACCTTGACGAGGATCGAGTTGCCCACGCCCTGCTTGATGCCTTTGCGGAGAAAGTCGACATTGGTAACGAAAAGATCATCGCCGACCAGTTGGATCTTGTCGCCCAGTGCGTCGGTAAGTTTTTTCCAACCGACCCAATCGTTCTCAGCGAAACCATCCTCGATCGAGATGATCGGATATTTCGCGCAGAGCTTCTTGTAGTAGGCGACCATCTCGTCGTCCGAGCGAACCTTGCCGTCAGATTTCTTGAAAACATAGGCCTTCTTCGTTTTGTCGTAAAACTCGCTCGCGGCGCAGTCGAGGGCGATGAAGACATCCTTGCCGAACTTGTATCCCGCTTTCTTCACCGCGAGGGCGATGGTATCGAGCGCGTCCTCGGCCGAGGCGAAATTCGGGGCGAAGCCGCCCTCGTCGCCAACGCTGGTGGAAAGCCCGCGGCCCTTGAGGACAGACTTGAGCGCGTGGAAGATTTCCGCGCCGCAGCGCAGCGCCTCACGGAAGGTGGGCAGTCCGCGCGGCATGACCATGAACTCTTGGAAATCGATCGGGGCGTCCGAGTGAGCGCCGCCGTTGACGATGTTCATCATGGGGACGGGCAGAACCTTTGCATTCGGTCCGCCAAGGTATTTGAAGAGCGGCAGCCCGAGCTGCGCGGCAGCCGCGTGCGCGGTGGCCATCGAGGCGCCGAGGATGGCATTGGCGCCGAGTTTCTTCTTGTTGCTGGTGCCATCAAGCTTGCGCATGGTGCGGTCCACGCCGACCTGATCCAAGGCGTCGAGTCCGGTGATGGCCTCGGCGATGGCTTTGTTCACACCAGCCACGGCTTTGGTCACGCCTTTACCGAGGTAGCGGCCGGCATCGCCGTCTCGCAGTTCCCAAGCCTCGTGTTCGCCGGTGCTGGCACCGCTGGGCACAATGGCGCGTCCCGTGGCTCCGCCCTGCAGAGTGACTTCGACTTCGACGGTGGGGTTGCCGCGCGAGTCGATAACTTCGCGGCCGCGAACGCTGTGTATGATGGTGGATGACATGGAAAAGATGCGGGCGGGTCATCGCCCTAACGCGCACGTTTGACCTGAAGGCTACAAAATTTCAAGATTTTTGAAGGCTGTGATCGAGGCGATTTCGACTTCCCTCTCGCCCTGCTCGGAGGGCATGCGGACGGTCTCCCCGGCAGTGTGTCCGATCAGTGCCGTGGCTGCCGCGGCGAGGTAGGACACGATGTTTTTGGCTGAATCGCCGTCCCAGGCCCCGAGAATGTGGAGTTCTTCGTCCGCCCCGGTGGACTTGTCGCGCAGGTGGGCGGTTGCGCCCAGTCCGACGCGCGCGATGTCGGGGTTCTCGAAATTCGTTCCGCGGCAATTGGCGAGTTGTTGCTCCAGTTCGGCCTTCTGCCGCATGAGGACGCCTTGCTGCTCCTTGGCGAACTTGAAGCCGGCGTTCTCGCGCAGGTCACCCTGCTCGCGGGCCACCTGGATGTCGCGGCTGTTGGCCGGGATGCGGGTGTTGACCAACTCGTCGTAATCCCTCTTGCGGCGTTCAAGGCTGGCCCACGAAACGGTGAGCACCTTGGCCGCGGGAGCCTCGGCGTTCGCCCTTTCTTCGCTGGCTTCGAGAAGCTCCTGGAGTTCGGGCCGTGCTTTGATGGCGCGGGCCAACAAGGCTCGCTTGTCCATTTCCTCGAAGACCGGGGTGCGCATGATCTTGCGCACGAAGTCACGCGCGGCTTCGCCATCGGACAGCTTGAGCGCCTCGCCGATGAGCGCCTTGTCGTCGGCCAGAACCTTGTGCAGTTTGGCCGCGCGTTTGGAATCCTTGATGTTTTCGCGTTCGACGATGGAAATGGCGGCGTCAAGCGTCTCAACCGTGATTAGATCGACCATGTTGTCCGGGCGTTTGCCCAGCAACCAAGCGAGCAACTCGGGGTTGGTGTTGCGCTCGCCGATCGAGCGGCTCAAATGGTTGCGCAGGGGTTCAAGGTGACCCTTTTCGATCAGCAGGCGCGTGGCTTCGGTCACCACCTTGCTATCGCCCTCCTGCAGCACGTTGAGCAGCAAGGAATCTCCGGCCGCGCCTCCAAGAGCGACACCCGCTTCGAGAGCGTGGCGGATGCGCGGCGCCGGGAGCGGGGCGAGCAGGCTAGCCAGGTGGGCGGGCGGATGGGAGAGGAAGTCGGTGAGGGTCAGCGCACCGTCCGGCAGGGGCACCTTGCGACGCTCGAGGACTTCATCGCGCACGCAGAGGAGGTGGATGGAGTGCGCGGGCGAGCGTCGCTGGTGATCGGCAGCCGCTTTGTCCAACAAACTCAGCACCTGGTCGAGTTCGCTCGGTGCTCCTTCGAACTTATCGAGTCCACGGAGCAGTGCCTCGGCCGCCGCGGCCTGTTCCTTCGGTTGCCTCGATTTCTCGAAGGCATCGATGATGTCGAGGTGCGGCGAAGCGGGGCGTTCGCGCACCGCGACGAATTCCGCTTTTTTCGACGGCAGGAGAAAACGGCCGTCCGCCTTCAGCTTGTTGCGTACATTGGTCCACCAGCGCTTGAACGCGTCCTTGCCTCCGGTGGGGAAGGAGTTGTCCGGCAGAACTCCGGAGAGATAGTCGCCGAGGGCTTCCAAAGTCAGGCGGCCGTTGAAATCGGAGATGACCCCGTGGACAAATTCCACCGGCTGCTCGAGAGCTCCCTTCCGCACGGTTCCGGGATCCGCCATGCGGCGGGCTTCGACATGCGTTTCGGGAATCGGGGTGAGTGCGGCGGCAGCGAAGGCCATCTGCATGGCCTGCTTGCGGCCTCCGAGGAATTCAAGCTCCAGTTGGCCGAGTAAGAAATCGGCATTCGCCACCCGGGCGCATCCCCAGCTCTTGTGCAGGGCGAACGCCCCAGTGGGGAGCCTTTCTAGGGTGTTGGCTTGTTGTTTGGTGATTTTTCCTTCGTCGATGGCCGTCAGTAATTCCGAATGCATAGTGCTTCTGTGAAGATACCCGCCCCGCGATGCCGCGGCGATAGCAAACTTGCCGCGCAGGCCCTGCACACAAGGATTTGCCAAAGTGGTGTCCGGAAATGGCCGCACGCAACCTTATCGAGCCGTAAAATCGTCAGTCCGCCGCCTGCTCAGGCCTGCTCGGACTTGTCGTGGGGCAGTCGGGTCCCGCAGGCGCGCATCTTGGCCAAGGTGCTCTGCACGGTGTCGGCCAGAGTGTTCCGGTCGAGGATGTCGGCGATGGCATTGCGCACGTCGAACATCAGCATGCGCAGCCCGCAGGTGTTCTCGTCGGGGCAGGAGCACTTTTTGTAGCCGGTCTGGCTGACGCAGCGGAGCGGGGCGAGCGGTCCATCGATGAGGCGCACCACTTGTCCGATGGTGATGCTATCCATCGGCTTGGCCAGGAAGTATCCGCCTTTTTTCCCGCGCTTCGTTCCAATGAGGCCCGCCTTGCGCAGCTGCATGAGGATTTGATCGAGGAAGCCCTTGGGCAGGTTTTCGCGCGCCACGATCTGCTGCGCGGGGAGCAGGGGCCGGCCCATTTCGGACGCGATGCCGAGATCGATCAATGCTCGCAGCGCGTATTCACCCCGTTTAGAAACCTTCACCGCGTCAATGTAGGCGCTGGCGGGCTGCGGGCAAGTCCGAGCGTGCTCCGGAGCGGCATTGCCAGAAGTCCCCGCGTAAACTAGAAACGCCGCCATGAAGATTGTCTGCGCTTACTCGGGTGGCCTCGATACGTCGGTGCTGCTGCAATGGCTCAAGGAAACCTACGGCGCGGAGGTTATTGCGTTCTGCGCCAACATCGGGCAGGAGGAGGAACTCGACGGACTCGAAGCTAAGGCCCTCCGCACTGGCGCGACGAAGTGCTTTGTCGACGATCTGCAGGAAGAGTTTGCGTGCGACTTTATTTTTCCGATGTTCCGCGCCGGCGCGCTCTACGAGGGGCAATATTTCCTCGGCACGAGCATCGCGCGTCCGCTTATCGCCAAGCGCATGGTCGAGATCGCGCAGGCGGAGGGCGCGCGGGCGGTGGCGCACGGGGCGACCGGCAAAGGCAACGATCAGGTGCGCTTCGAACTGGCCGCGGCGGCGCTGGCGCCCGAACTCGAAGTGATTGCGCCTTGGCGCGAGGAGCGCTTCCGCGAAAAATTTCCCGGCCGCGCCGAGATGATCGCCTA
>JBAXCT010000216.1:0-4212 GCA_037141375.1 Chthoniobacterales bacterium
CCTGCACCCGGTGACCACACCACGCATCTGCTCCACGATCAGGTCACCTCGCGCCTCTCGTATCTCTGCGAGGTCGGGCTGGGCTATCTCACGCTCGACCGGCCGACGCGGACGCTCTCCGGCGGTGAAGTCCAGAGGGTCAACCTCACGTCGTGCCTCGGCGCCTCGCTGGTCAACACGCTCTTCGTCATGGATGAACCCAGCGTGGGACTGCACCCCCGCGACCTCGGGCAGTTGCTCGCCATCATGCGCCGTCTCCGTGACAACGGGAACACTCTCCTTGTCGTCGAGCACGAGGAAACTGTCATCCGCGCCGCCGACTGGCTCACCGACATCGGGCCCGGACAAGGTCAGACCGGCGGCCAACTCCTCTTCAGTGGTCCGCCCACGCAATTGGGCTGCGCGGAAAACTCGCTGACGGCCGACTACCTGCACGGACGCCGCTCCATTCCCGTTCCGGCCAAGCGCCGCAAGCCGAAAAAATTCCTCAAACTGCGCGGCGCCACGCTGCACAACATCAAGAAACTTGATGTCAATTTCCCGCTCGACGCCTTCACCTGCGTGACCGGAGTGTCCGGTTCCGGCAAGTCGACGCTGGTGCATGGGCTCCTTCATCGCAACCTCCTGCGCGAACGTGGAGAACCGGTGGAGGAGGAGTGCGGCACGATCAAGCGCCTGACGGGCATCGAGCATGTCGGTCAGGTCGTCATGGTCGACCAATCGCCACCCGGCAAATCCTCGCGCTCCACGCCGGTTGTCTACCTCGGCGCCTGGGATCACATCCGCGACCTGTTCGCCCACACGGCCGCGGCCAAGGGCGCGGGGCTGAGTGCCTACGCCTTCAGCTTCAACTCGAACAGCGGCCGCTGCGAACGCTGCGCTGGGCTCGGCTACGAGCGCATCGAGATGCAGTTCCTCAGCGACGTCTCGCTGGTCTGCGCTTCCTGCGGCGGCCAGCGCTTCCAGCCGCATGTGCTCAAGGTTCAGCTCAGCGACCGCTCGATCCACGATGTTCTCGAGATGACCGTCACCGAAGCGCTCGCTTTTTTCCGATCCTTCCCCAAGCACGCGAAAATCACCGGACCGCTGCAGACGCTCGAGGAGGTCGGTCTCGGCTACCTGAAGCTCGGGCAGCCTACCAGCTTCCTCTCCGGCGGCGAGTCGCAGCGGCTCAAACTGGCCGCGCACTTGGCTGATGCGGACGCCGACGCATCGCTCCTTCTCTTTGACGAGCCGACCACGGGACTGCACTTCGACGACATCGCACGGCTGCTCCGCGTCTTCGACCGGCTCGTCGAGGCCGGGCACACCCTGATTGTCATCGAGCACAACACGGAAGTGATCAAATGCGCCGACCATGTCATCGACATCGGCCCGGAGGCTGGCGAGGAGGGCGGGCGGATTGTCGCGGCGGGAACCCCCGAGGAGGTGGCCCTCGTCGCCGAGTCGCGGACAGCACCCTTCCTCCGCGCGGCTTTGCACCCGGCACGGAGCGAGCCACTTCTGCTCGCGGCCGAGACACCGCCGGCCGATGCGGGCGACAACCACTGCATCCGCATCACTGGCGCACGCGAACACAACCTGAAAAATATTTCCCTCGAGATTCCGCGCAACGAATTCATCGTCGTGACCGGGCTGAGCGGCTCGGGAAAATCCTCGCTCGCCTTCGATATCCTTTTCGCCGAGGGCCAGCGGCGGTTTCTCGACTGCATGTCGACCTACGCGCGGCAGTTCGTCGAGCAGATGGAGAAGCCGGATGTCGACCACATCGCCGGCCTTCCTCCTGCGGTCGCCATCGAACAGCGCATCTCGCGCGGCGGCGGCAAATCAACCGTGGCCACCATCACCGAGATTTACCATTTTCTGCGTTTGCTCTACGCGAAGCTCGGCACGCAATACTGCCCGAATTGCCATGTCCCGGTGGAGAACACGACGCTGGCCGATGTGGCCGCACGCCTCCGGGAGGTCTCGCAGTCCGGGAGCGTTCAGGTCTTCGCCCCGCTGGTCAAATCCCGCAAAGGTTACCACAAGGATGTGGCCGCGTGGGCTGCTCGACAGGGGTTCGCCAAACTGCTCGTGGACGGAAAACTGCTCAATTCCGACGAATTCCCTGAACTCTCCCGCTACCGCGAGCATTCCATCGACGCGCTCGTCGGTGAGGTCAGCAGCGCCTCGGAGGAAGAAGCGCTCGAGCTCGCGCGCCGTGCCCTCGAGGTGGGCAAACACACCGCGCGGTTGGTGCGCGGCAAGGAGAACATCTTGCTCAGCACGGACATGTCCTGCCCGTCATGCGCCCGCGCCTTCGAACCCCTCGATCCGCGGATGTTTTCGTTCAACTCACCCCACGGCTGGTGCGAAACGTGCCGGGGCTTCGGGATGGTGTATGACCGCGACTTCAGCGCGGATGACGGCGACAGCCAACTTGAGGCGGATCTGGCCGAGGAAAAAGCACGCGAGGAGACGGAGGACGACGTTGCGCATCCGTGCGTGGAATGCGCGGGGCTGCGGCTCAACACCGAGGCCCGCCATGTGCGCGTGCAGGGACACCCCATCGCGGACTTCGCCAAAGCCAGCGCGCGCGAGGCCACCCGCTTGCTCGACGAGCTTGTTTTCGCCGGGAACGAGGCCGCGCTGGCCGGGGACATTCTGCCGGAAATCCGTCAGCGCCTCGGCTTCATGCGGCGGGTCGGACTCGATTACCTCACCCTCGACCGACCGGCCACCACGCTCTCCGGTGGCGAGGCGCAGCGTATCCGTCTGGCGGCACAACTCGGCTCGAATCTTCGCGGTGTTCTTTACGTGCTCGACGAGCCGACCATCGGACTCCACGAACGCGACAACCGCAGCCTGCTCGACGCCCTCGAGGAACTGGTCAAGCAGGGCAACTCGCTGCTGGTCGTGGAGCACGACGAGGAAACCATGCGGCGCGCCACGCGGATCATCGATCTCGGCCCGGGCGCCGGCTCGCGCGGCGGGGAAGTGATCGCCGCCGGAACGCTCGACGAAATCCTCGCCTCCCCCGAGTCGGTGACTGGACGCTGCCTCGCACGGCCACCGGCGAGGCCCTCGCGCGGGGCACGCCGCCCGCTGGCCGGCAAAGACGTCGAGTGGCTCGAGCTTAAGGAAGCCACCCTGCACAATCTGAAGGATATCGATGTGCGCATCCCGCTGGGGCGCCTCACCGTGGCCTGCGGCATCTCCGGATCGGGCAAGTCCTCCCTCCTGCGCGGCACGCTCGTCCCGGCCCTCAAGGAATCGATGGTGCGACGCGGACGCAAGCCTTCTCGCAAATCCGCGCCACCGCCCTACGGCAAACTCCTTGGTGCCGATAAAATCAAAGGTGTCAACATGGTCGACCAGTCGCCGATCGGCAAGACCTCGCGCTCCACGCCGGCCACCTACATCAAGGTGTTCGACGAAATCCGCCAACTCTTCGCAGGCCTCCCCGCCTCGCGCATGCGCGGATACACGGCGAGCCGGTTTTCGTTCAATACGGACGGCGGACGTTGCGAGACCTGCCTCGGCCAAGGTGCGATCAAGCTCGAGATGAGTTTTCTGCCCAGCAGTTGGCTCCCCTGCACCGAGTGCAACGGCAGCCGCTACAACCGTCAGACCCTTGAAATCACCTACAACAGCAAAACCATCGCCGATGTCATGGCGATGACCGCCGAGGAGGCTTCGGCTTTTTTCGACGCGCACCCGAAAATTCGCCACGCCCTGCGCCTGCTCGTCGAAACCGGCCTAGGCTACCTCACGCTCGGCCAGCCGAGCCCCACCCTTTCCGGCGGCGAGTCGCAGCGCATCAAACTTGTGACCGAACTCGCCCGCACGGGCGCGACCAAAGGCCGCCGGATGCGGGAGGATTCACGAGGCAATTTCTACCTCCTCGAAGAGCCGACCATCGGACTCCACATGGCCGACGTCGAGCAACTTACCGGCATCCTCCATCGCCTGACCGACGAGGGCCACACGGTGGTTGTCATCGAGCACAATCTCAGCGTCATTGCCGAGGCTGACTACGTTGTCGAGATCGGACCCGAAGCCGGCGAGGACGGAGGATACCTGGTCGCCGCGGGCACGCCGGAAGAGGTTTCG
The DNA here is from genome assembly GCA_037141375.1 of Chthoniobacterales bacterium. GTDB lineage: Bacteria > Verrucomicrobiota > Verrucomicrobiia > Chthoniobacterales > JACTMZ01 > JACTMZ01. Next base: position 4,096 of record JBAXCT010000216.1, read on the forward strand.
CTGGTCAAGGGCAGCCCGACCGCTCCCTTCCTGCGCCCGTTGCTCTCCCCGGGTGGCGTTTAATACCAACGTCCCCATGCTTTTGGACGTCCGCCAAATCAGGGGGAACGGGCGTCC
>JBAXCT010000217.1:0-4177 GCA_037141375.1 Chthoniobacterales bacterium
CCAGAGAGTGCTGCTTTGAGTAACTTGTGCATGTTTATTAAGGAATGCGCTTAAGATTAGACACTTAAAGTCGGGGTTTATTCAGAAAATCTTTACCTGATGGCCAAGAATCGTTGAGACGGTGCTAGCCCCGCTAAACCCATAGCCTGTGCTGCCCAGCTTCTGCGGAAAAAATGAAGCGTTCGAGGCATCTGGTCAAGGGGGTGAGGGCAATGCTTTTGGAAGCGTTGCTCTTAATAAGTAAAATGCCCCAGAAATGTCCTAAGTCAACCCAGTGGAGGTGATGGGAGAGGAGCGCCAAGCTTTCGCTGGCCCAATAGCCAGAATGCTTGCATCCTACGCATGGCGCCCAGAAGTCTTAACTTATGGAAACACATTCTCAAAAGTCCGACCTCAAGCCCTACTTGGTCGGCATCGATTCCGACGGAACAGCCTTTGATTCGATGGAGATCAAGCACCGGAAGGTTTTTCAACCGATCGGGGTGGACATCTGGGGACTGCAGTCGCTGGAGAGCGAGTTCTGTGAGGAGGCCGAGTTTATCAATCTTTACTCCACGCACCGGGGGGTCAATCGCTTCCAAGGCCTGGCCATGGTTTTTGAGCGTCTGCGCCGCCGCCCGGAGTTACTCTCGCGGGTGCCCGACCCCTCCGGCCTACGCGATTTTGTCCTTTCCGGCCGGCCGCTCTCGGTCCGGTCGCTCGAGGAATATGTGCAGGGCAGACCAGAGACGTTTCTGAGTGAAGTCATCGCGTGGAGCCAACGCAGCGATGAGGAGTATGCGCGGGTCACAGCCAGCGAGGGGAATCCGGCGTATCCTTTGGTCCGTGACTCTCTCGAGCGCGCGCGGTTGCAGGCGGAACTCTGGATCATCTCCTCCTCCTCGCGCGCCGGCCTGCAGCATGATTGGGGAGAGGCGGACCTGCTTGGTTTGATCGATCACGTGGCCGGGCAGGAGATGGGCAACAAAACCGTCCAACTGCAGACCGCCCTACAAGCACTGCGGACGCGCGATCATTCCCTCATGATCGGCGATGCGCCCGGAGATCTCGATGCGGCGAGCGCCGCCGGCACGCTCTTTTTTCCCATCCTTCCGGGGCGGGAAAAAGAATCGTGGGAGAGGTTTCACGGCGAGGCGCTGGACAGGTTTTTCGCCGGCACTTTCGCCGGGGATTACGAGCGCACTTTGCAGCATGAGTTTGCGGCCGTTTTGCGCGAGGACGCGCCGTGGCCTTGATTTTTAGGTCTGATAAATATTAAAACTCCGGCGGTTGCCCCGCTCTTGGGCTGCGATCACTCACATGAAAGACGAAAAAACAATCGAGTCCCTGTTGGGGCAAATGTCGCTCGAGCAGAAAATCGGGCAATGCGTGGTCATCGGCATGTCGGGCACGATCATCACCAACGATCTGCGCGAGGCGATCGTGCGCTACCATTGCGGCGGTCTGCGCCTCTCGCCCTTCACGCGGATGTTCCGCTACTTCTCGGACGGCAAAGCCAAGCAGCAGGAGTTGGGCGAGGGATTTGTGCCCTCGATGCAGAAGATCGCCGAGGTCGGCCTTCCGCCCTACGTCACACCGCAGCAATACGCGGAGACTTTAAATGAGCTGCGCCGTCTGGCCGCGCAACGCACGCCAGCCATTCCCTTGCACATTGTCATCGACCAGGAAAACGACACGAGCAAGGATTTCTCCCGCGGCGGCGTGGTGCAGTTTCCCTCGAACATGGGACTGGTGGCGGGGCGCGATCCGGCCATGGCCCGCGAGGTCGCGCGCTGCATCGCCGTGCAGATGAAGGCGTCGGGTCTCGACATGATCCATTCGCCGGTGGTCGATGTGAACATCAACCCCGACAATCCGGAGATCGGTCACCGCGCGTTCGGCGACGATCCCGAGGTCGTGGCCGAGTATGCCGTGGCCATGATGCGCGGGTTTCAGGAGGCCGGGGTGATCGCCGCGGCGAAGCATTTTCCGGGGCGCGGTGATTCCGCGACCGACGCGCACCATGCATGCCCGGTTCTGCAGGTCGATGCGGCGCGGTTCGACCAGATCGAGCTTCTGCCCTACCGCCGCCTCATCGAGGCCGGACTCGACTCGATCATGGTGGCGCATTGCATCTATCCGCATCTCGATCCGGAGAATATCGCGACGGTCTCCCGCCGGATTGTCACCGGCCTGCTTCGTGAGGAACTGGGCTTCGAGGGATTGATCACGACCGACAGCATGACGATGGGCGCGCTCATCGACCGCTACGGCACCGGAGAATCCTGCGCGCGCGCGCTGCAGGCCGGGGTGGATGTCATCCTGATGAAGGCTGAGAACCAGTGGCGCGGCGAAATGTTCCATACCATCCGCGAGTGGGTGGATTCGGGAAAAATCAACGCGGCCGAATTGGACGACAAGGTGCGTCGCGTCCTGCGGCTGAAGCAAAAATACGGGTTGTTCGAAAACATGGGGATGGTCGACGCGCAGAAGGCGGCCGAGCCCTACTGCGATCCGGTCATCGTGGAAACCTCCCGCCGCGCTGCGCGCCGCGCGATCGTCGTGGTCAAGGATGACCATGGCGCGCTGCCGCTGGACCGCACCAAGAAAGTGCTCCTCATCAGCCAGCAAAATTCGATCAAGTCGCCGAACGACATCTACGATCATCCGGCGCTCTTCGCGCAATTGATGGAGCGGGACTGGCCCTCGCTGCAGACCTACGAGACGCGCTTCGGTTCCGACGCGAAGCAGGATGCGGAGGTGCTGGCCTTCGTCGCGGCCCACAAGTTCGACCTCATCATCTGCACCAACTACTACGATCGGCAGGAGAAGCCCGGTCACTACGCCAAGGCGCTCATCGATGCGGGGCACCGTGTCGTTCTGGTCAGCAACACGCCTTACTGCATCGGCGGCCACGCCGGGCTGATCCCTTCAGCCGGCACGATTGTGCTCAACATGAACCTCACGCCGGAAGGCTTGCGCACGGCGAAGGCGGTTCTTTTCGGCGAGATCAAGGCCGAGGGCGTCTGGCCGCTGTCGAACTACAATCCGTTCTGACCCGTAACCATGCCGTTGAACGATGGAGCGGCTCCCTCAACTCTCAACTTTGCTTTGCGATTCACTCCAAGTCACCCAGTTTGGCTGGCGCTGCAGGTAACGGAATGAGGTCTAGGCTGGCCAAAAATTTCGTCGTCTCGTCCTGCGTCTTGAGCTTCGCGGCTGCTCCAGCCTCGCCATACTTGCTCGAGTAGTAGCTGTGGCCTAGTCCCTCGAAGGTCACCAGCTCGCAGCGGTTGCCGTTTGCCTTGAGTTTTTCCATCAGCGCCGTCGTGTTCGCGTAGGGCACCGTTACGTCTTTCGTCCCGTGGAAAATCAAGGTGGGCGGCATCGTTTTTGGCATCTGGTCGGTCACCGAGGAGGCGAGGGCGCGCTCAGCGGAACCGCTGAAGCGCTTGGTTCCGCCATAGCCGCCGTCCTTGGTGTCGCTGACCGGATTGAGCAAAACGAGCGCCACGGGCCGGGGATCCGGTGCGCCGGGATCATCCGCTCCCGGGCCCGCCCCCGGAATGGCAGTCCAGGCCGCGAGGTGTCCGCCGGCCGAACCTCCCATCACCACAATCTTTGCCGGATCGACCCCGAGCTCCGCCGCATGTTCCTGCACCCAGCGCACCGCAGCCCTTGCGTCCGATACGCAATCTTCCGGTGTGCCGCCCAAGCGCTTGCGCGTGCGATAGTCGGGCGCGATTCCGACCATCCCGAGCTTGGCGGCCCACTTTGCCCAGCCGATGGATTTTTCCGGCGTTCCGCTCGACCAACCGCCGCCGAAGAACTCGATGAGGCAAACCCTTCGATCCGCAGCCTTCCAGTCCGGTGGCTTGACGACATGGAGGCGCAGTTCATGGCCGCCGGCCTGGCGGTAAACAAAGGGTTCGCTCCCGGGCAGGGAGAGGGGCGTGATTTCGGGCGGGCTGGGAGCCGGACTGGCGGCAGGAGAGGGCGACGGTTCTTGGGCCATGGCCGTCGCTAGGCCCAGCACGAAGAGGGTGGTTAGAAATCTCGGCACCATTACGAGCAGTGGATGGCACTCGCTATCTTTTGTCAACGCGGTGTCCTCAGACCTACACGAAACCGCTGGACAAGGCAGCAGGCTCAAAGGAAGAGTGAATTGCCTGCCGCCATAATTATTAAAGCGAGGCGC
>JBAXCT010000218.1:0-4158 GCA_037141375.1 Chthoniobacterales bacterium
GGTTCACATACACCATCGTCCCCAGCGCGGTCATGGTGTTGAACATGAAGTTGTCGGCCAAACCCCCGAACCCCCACATCACTTTGGTGCGCAAGGGCAGATGACTTTGCCCCGGGACAGATGGAATGTGGGATTCGGACATAATTGCAGAAAACAGGAAGTCGACGGGCCTAGCTCAAAGATCGAAAAGGCAGGCTGTCGCCATCATGGCTCCAGGCGGGTGGCAACCAGTCTCTTGGTGTCGGAGTTTTTGATGGAAACAGCAGCGTCATTTCCCTCTTCGACCGTGCTTTCACCGATCGCTTGATCCTGTGCATCGAACATCTTTACTGCCCAGCGCCCCGGTCCGAATGCCACGCGGATGGGACGAGCTTTGCCGGTGGCTTGCAAATGCAGAGAGACTGATTTTTCGGTTGCCTTGGCCCGAAGGATCCAGTCGCGGTATTGGATGCCGCCGACTTCGAGCGACGGCCACTCTTTCGGCAACCGCGGGGCGAAGCGAATAAGTTCGGGCGAGACCGACAGACCGAGAAAGCCTTCGGTCATGATGAGCGGGACGAGCAGACTTTCATAGAACTCCTGATCGATACCCAAGCCTCCGGGCGGTCCCCCGCCCTGCAAAGTGCCGCGCTCGGAGGCTTTCTCGGCGGTGTAGTATTTCCGGTAACCGCCCGCTTCCTGCACCTCGCCATACCACGCGAGAATTTCCTTCAGCCGTTGCCAAGCATCGTCGGGACCGTTGACGCGCAAACGGCCCATGAGGTCGTGGAAAGTGAAGCCGAAAACCGACCCGCCATCCTGCACCTGGCCGCCGAAGGGTATGTTTTCCGGAGCAGTCCAGACGTAGGTGTAATAGTCCAAGTTCCGCACAGTGGTCGAACGCGGTCCGAAGCGGAAATGGTAGATATCAGCTCCGGTCGAAGTTTCACCGTCGATCGTCCGGGCGCCCGCAATCCAATCCACGATCTGACGCTCTTGCCCCGGAGCCGCGAGCCCGTAATACATGGCCTCGTTATTGAGGAAGGTGAAGCCGTAGTCCCATGATTTGCCATCGGAATCGACCGCGCCGACGAAGCGGCCCTTTTCCGGATTCCAGAACGTCTCGCCGTAAGCCTTGCGGATTTTCTCGAGATCGGTTGTCAACTTTGCCGCGGTGTATTCCGGTGGCGGCGCCGCGATTTTCCAGTCCGGATGAGAAGCAATGGCAGCCTCGATTTGCTCCATGGCTCGCACGGCGGCATATTGGTAGATCGTCGAGTAGCCGTCCTTGCCGCCGAAAGGCAGAAGATCCCAGTAATTGTTCCCGACGCCCTCGCCGTAACGGATGACTTTGCCTCCTTTGGCATCCCGCGTCGTGCCCGGACGCCCGTCCTTGCCGGCCCAAGACATGGCGATCACACCCTTCTCGCGCACGGCAAACTCTTCCATGGAATACCGGAAGACGCGCCGCAACGTGCCGATGAATTCACGCAGAAAATCGACATCCCCAGTCCAATTGAAATACGTCGCCGCCGCCGTCACCAAGTTCGCGTTGTTCCAGTTGTGCCGCGTATCCACGCTGGTGAAGACCCGCAGGATGGTGACCATGTCTTTGCCGGTGTTGCCGAATCCGATGCGCAACCGCGTGATCTTACCCTCACCGCGGGTCAACGCGTGGATGGGCACATCGGCATCAACCGGGTTGCCCGCAGCAGCAACCTCGGGCGCGTCGAAGACGGCTTTGCGATCGTCAGAGAAGTCCGGGTGTTCCTCCGTGGTCCATTGCACATACGGCTTGAGCGCTCCTTTGCCGGGAATGAATTTGACGCGGATCCATGTCGCGACGGACGCCGCCACATTGATGGCGGGCGAGGTCATGGCGGCATTAGGACCTGTCAGATCAAGACGAAGGCCATCCTTCTGGTCGAGACCGAGCACTTGGGAGTTATGGAAATTCCAACCCGCAAGTGACTTCGATGGTTGCACTCCGAATTCTGGTCCGTAGGGCAGCCCGGTTGTGCTGAAAAGCCAACCAGCTCCTCCCGACTGCGTATACAAAGGGAACGGCCAGCCCTCGCTGTGGCCGAGGCCTTCGTGCTGATGGCAGGAAACATAGCCATCCTTCATGACGCGCATCGACTTCAACCGCGCGCGAAGGCTGGATCGGGTGTGGCTATCGGTCGTTTGTTCGTCGAGCGCAGCCCAAATCGCCGCCGGGGCGATCCATTGCACGTTGAAGGCCGGAAGATTCGACAAATCCAATCGGTAATGACCAAAAAGAATCTGCCGCATCTGTTCCATTTCTTTCTCGAAACCAGGAACGGCAAAGACCGGAAAGTTATCCGGGATGGTTTGTTTGGTCGGATTCTCCAGCTCCCCGGAAATCCGTCCCCACGGACCCCAATCGGCCGGCACCAACTCCACCGCCGTGGACCACGACGAGTCGTCGAATGCCGGGTCCTCCCAATCCGCAGCATCGTCAGCGGCCGGAGCGGACTTGGTTTCATCATCGAAGAGCACTGGTTCGCGGCCGGAAAGCTCCAACACGCCGATGAAGCCCGCTGGCGAAGCGGCGACATTGTCCACCTCCACGGCGATGACGTTGCGGCCGGGGCGCAGCAGGGGGACAACGTTAATGCGCGCGAGTGGTTTCCATCCCGCGCAAGAGCCCGCGCTCTGTCCGTTGACGAAAATTTCCGCAGTGTTGTCCACACCGCAAGCCAACTCGGCCCGCTCCAGCACGCTATCGGAGGGAAGATCGAAGGTTCGCCGGAAGCGCACTTTGCCCGCCGGAGCATCGCTAGTCACCAATTCACCCGGTTCCTTGTGCCAAATCCACTTGAGAGCGCCGCTTTTGGCCAAAGCGGCGAAGTCGGAAGATTCTGCGGCCCCGGCGAACGACGCCGCGGCCCACATCAGAAGAGCGGAGAGAGTGCCGAATTTCACAACAAGGTGCAAACGGGATGACGCAGGTTGGCCAGAGTTCTGGATCGGAGACCAGCCACCACTCCTTATTGATTGCTCAGCGTCGTTTGCAAGCGCAGGAACTTCTTGGCGTTGTTGGTGCCGTATGGCGTCGTGAACGTCTGCTTCTGCGTCGTTCCTGCTGTGGCGCCCGTCTGGTCGACCGGCACCGAGTTGGTCACGTCGTTCGTCGTCCACGTGCCGGCAGCAAGAGTGAGAATACTTTGACCGTAGACCGCAAGGTTCGGGTCGTTGGTGCGGACGATCGCCGTGATGGACAATGTGTTGGACGTGACCGTGGTCACGGAGGGCACGCCATTGGTCGCCGTCGGGCTGGTGGCACCACCGATCGCGTAGGCAAGTTGGTTGGTAGAATTGGTCGATTGTCCGTTGAGCCACGTTGCGTAACCGTTCGCCGCCGAGACCTGCACGACGAGATTCGGCGCGTTGGTCACGGTGCCGGTTTGACCGCTGCCGAGGCCGGTGACCGATTTTGAGCCGAGGGAATTTGCGGCCAAGGCGCCGGGCAAAACGGCATAAGTGCCCGCCGATGGCGCGGAGGCAAATGCTACCGCAACGCTGTTGGAGAGAATGGTTGCCGAGAGTGAAGCATTGGAGACAACTAACGTTCCATTGCTGACTGTCGTGCTGCCGCTGTAGCTGTTGCTCCCGGCGAAGGTCGTGATTCCGCTCCCGGTTTTGACGATTGCACCCGAGCCGGCGATGCCGTCGTTGACATAGTGGGTGCCCGCTCCGTCTATGGTCAACGTGAACCCGGAGAGATCGATGGCCGAGCCCGAAGCAACATCCAACGTGAGCGAAGTTCCGCTTCCTGAAAAGATCTTGGCATCAGCCGCCAGTGTCACTTTGCCCTGCCAAGTGTTTGCACCGAGGGACCGCAAGGCACCCGCGGTGGCAGTTCCGCTGGCCAGTCCGTTTCCGCTGATGGTCAGAGGCTCGGCGACGACCACGACGTTGGTAAGAAGCAACTGCGCGCCACTGGCCACCACAGTTCCCCCCGCAGTGCTTCCGAGCGCGTTGCCGTTGGCAAGCGCAAGGCGTCCTTCGTTGATAGCGGTGGTTCCGGTGTAGTCGTTGCCCGCCTAGGTGAGCACCAGATCGTTGGCCCCCTGGGTCGTGGCGGAGGCTGCGGGGTAGTTCGGGGTGATGCCAACCTTGTGGATCCAGGTGCCGTTCGGCGTGAGCCACTTTGCA
>JBAXCT010000219.1:0-4144 GCA_037141375.1 Chthoniobacterales bacterium
ACCCCGGCGTACCCGAACCCGGCACCTGGGCCGCCGCCGCGCTGCTGGCCGGAGGCGCCGCCTTCATGCGCTGGCGCAAACGGAAGCAAGTTTCCTGATCCGCTGCGCGCCCCGTGACCGGCCGCAAGCATACAGCGGGCTGCTACGAATTCCCGGGGACATGGGGTATGGCTGTGCAGCTAGCCGGCGGCGTGGACGTTCACCTGTCGATGCGCCGGTGGAGCGAGACCTTGGGCGAGTCCACTTCAATTTAATCGCGGCGGAATGTTTTCTATAGGTGGTGGTTATTCTCTGATCGAGCACAACAACGCATATAGTGAGGTGTTCGATGGTTGGCATCAGTTTATTTACGCCTACGATGGTGCGATCTCGACGTCACAAATCTCCATAGATGGCACCGCGAAGCTTGCTGAAGTCGCTGCTGTCAACCGAACAGACCAAAGATTTCCGACACCTACTCCGCTGACCGTTGGGAACTACACGTATTCAGAAAACGGTAATACAGCTGGTGGATATGCAGGCACACCATTCAGCGACATGATGGTGTACGACAGGCCACGCGGCGCATCCTCCCGCGCTGCGCGAGCGGAAAACATCTTTGGCATTGCGAAGAAGATGAGGTCGAGATCTCCCACACCTCTGTGGCTCCGCCAGCCAATGACTCAATCAGCATCCAGGCCGCACTTCTGGATTATCCACGCGCTTATGAAAGCAATGAGGGAAGGGATTTGACAACGGTCTGCGCATCACTTAATTGCACGTGCGATGCGTCGCCTAAAACGATTCTCCCGGACTTTTTGGGTTGTCGCCATCCTGCTCTTAGCAGGGGCACAGTTGGCGCACGCGTATGGTGAATGCTGCGAGGCCACTGGTGAGGCCACAAACACCGACGCGGGGCAGCATGACGCGAGTTCGACCGACAGCCACTCGACCGAGCCTCACCACTGCTGCCACACCCATACGCACGACATTTCGTGCCTTTCGGATTCTACTGGCTTGGCGCGTCTTCATCCCATCTCTGGCACCCCTGCTGTGATGGTCGCTTCCTTTCCTGAGTCGCCCGTCAAGGAAATCGACCACCCGCCTCAGCTGTCCTGAATACTCACAGGCTTAGTGTGCCTGTGAATCTCGGTTAGTCAGGAGTTTTCACTCCCGACATTCGGCCCTCGCAAAGGCCGAACCTCCATCAGCCCGAGCCCCACTGCGGGCTCCCAAACCACTCAGGACGACAATGAACTTTTTAAATCCACAATCCTTTTTCGGCTGGATATCCGGCCGCCTCTACGCCGCGATTGCTTTGCTGGCCGTCACCACCAACCTGTGTGCCAAGGAATCCAAGCCGCCCCCACCGGAGCCAGACGGTCCTCTCACCCTTGCTCATGCTGTCGCGTTGTCGTTGTCGAACAATCCCTCGCTGTGCGCATACGGCTACGACATGCGGGCGGCGGAGGCTCAGATTATTCGCAGCGCCTATCTCCCAAACCCCCAAATCGGTTTCGAGGTCGAAAACCTGCCGGGAAGTGGTAGCCGCTCGGGTGCCGACGCCACCGAGAGCACACTGCGCCTCAGCCAGGTGATAGAACTCGGCGGAAAACGCACCCGGCGTCTCGACGAGGCACGGTTGTCGGGTGGCCTTGCCGCCTGGGACTACGAAGCCCGGCGTATCGCGGTGCTAGCCGACACCACCCGACGGTTCATAGAAGTTGCCGCCGGGCAGGAGCGCCTGGTTCTTGCCCTCGAGGCGAGAACTCTGGCGGAGGCGGAGCTTGAAGTCGTCACCGAGCGGGTGCAGGCCGCGCGGAACTCCGTGGTCGAGCAGAAGAAGGCCGAAATCGCAGTTATCCGCGCCGGACTGGACGAAGAGCACGCCTCACATACCTTGCTCGCCGCGCGGAAGGCGCTGGCCGCCATGTGGGGCAGCGAAGACGCGGCCTTTGCGTCTGCCCGGGCCGACTTCTTCACACACCGACAGCCTGAGGCCTTCGGCAGTTTGATGGCGAGGATTGGCCAGAACCCCGATCTTGCCAGGTTTGCCTTGGAGGCGCAGCTTCGGGACTGCCAACTTCGTTTGGCTCGCACACGGGGAATCTCCGATGTGACGGTGACCGCTGGGTTGCGGCAGTTCGCCGACGAGAACGAATGGGCCGGAGTCTTCGGCGTCTCGCTACCGCTTCCGTTTTTCGACCGGGGACAGGCCGAGGTTTATGAAGCTCTCCAAATGCAGGGAAAAACGGAGGCTCTTGGCCATGCCATTCGTGTGCAACTCGCCTCGCAGCTCTTCAGCATCTACCAAGAACTGAAACACACCGTGACGGAGCTGGACGCCATGGCGAAGGACATCCTGCCCGCTGCCCGTGAAGTCCTGCAGACCACAGAAGAAGGATACAAGCAGGGCCGGTTCTCGTATTTGGAGCTCGCAGACGCCCGCCGCAGCCTCATCGAACTACGCCACGCCAATCTCGATACGACCTTGGCTTACCACCTTTCCCTCGCAGAGATCGACCGAATGCTAGGAACGGCTGCGCTCGCGCCACAATCGCCGGCCCCGGCCGTAAAAAAGAAACGCTAACACTTCGCTGACATGAAACTCCACAAACCCATCTTCGCCTCTTTACTCATCGCAGGAACCGCCTTTGTCGGCTTCCGTATGCTGAAGATCGAACCGAACAAGGCGGCCAATAACCACAACAGCGAGCAGGCCGATCGGTGCGAAGACGAGGATCCGGTCCAAGGACCACACGGCGGACGACTACTGTGCGAGGGCACTTTCCAAGCCGAAGTTACGATCTACGAACCGCCGGGGATCGATCCGCGTTTCCGCGTCTATTTCTACGAGGACGGCAATCCGATCCCACCCGCGGGCATTGACCTCACCATCACGCTTGCCCGAATTAATCAGACCGACACGGTGAAGTTTCAACCCGAGGGCGAGTACCTCGCGGGCGACCTCGACGTTTTTGAGCCGCATTCCTTCGACGTTCGCGTCGTGGCCAGGCGCGAAGGCAAGGATTACAAATGGGAATACAAAAGCTACGAAGGGCGGGTGGAAATTGCCGCGGAAGCGGCGAAGAGAGCGGCGATCGGCGTCGAAACCGCCGGCCCCGCCACACTCCATACGAAGTTGGAGTTGAACGGCAAGATTCGCACCAACGAGGAGGAGACTTCCCACGTAATACCTCGCTATGCGGGTGTGGTGAAGTCCGTCCGGAAAAAACTGGGCGACGAGGTGAAGCGAGGGGATGTCCTTGCCGTCGTCGAGAGCAACGACAGCCTCCAGTCCTACGACATCAAATCTGAGATCGACGGAACCGTCATTGCCAAGGAGGTGACGCTTGGGGAGTTTGTTTCCGGCCAGAAGGCGATCTTTACTGTCGCGAACCTCGGCATCGTATGGGCCGACTTCAACGTTTATCGAAAGGATTTTCCCTTGCTTCGGGTCGGCCAGAAAGTCGAGATCAACGGAGGTCCCGGGGTGGAAACAACCGAGGCGACAATCAGTTACATCTCACCGTTCGGCGAGGAGAACTCCCAAACGATGCTCGCCCGCGCTCTCGTGTCGAACGCCTCCGGAGATTGGCGGCCCGGAATTTTTGTGCGTGGCGATGTCATCATCGAAGTCGCCGAAGTGCCCGTCGCCGTGAGGCCGAGCGCACTCCAGACCTTCCGCGAGTGGGACAGCGTGTTCCTCAACGTCGGCGACATTTTCGAAGTCGCGCCGGTTGAGATCGGCCGCCGCGACCGCGAGTGGGTCGAAATCAAATCAGGACTCAAAGCGGGCGCCCGCTATGCGACCGAGAACAGCTATATCATCAAGGCTGACATCGGAAAATCCGGGGCAAGCCACTGCCACTAGCAGGCATCAAAAGATGAAGCGGATCAAAGCCATCCCTCTGCCGCTCGCCGGCGGGCGCATCGTCCGGGCTCTTCACGAGTTGCCGCATGTTCCCGGCTTGACCGTCGCCCGTGCAGCCGGCCAACGCCGCGGGCAGTCTGGCCCCTTGGTCATCAGCGAGGTGAACCTGTTTCCAGCCCAAGACACATGCCCTAGCCAGAACCACCATCATGCTTGATAACCTGATTCAGTTCTCTATCCGGCAACGCTGGATGGTGCTCCTCGCCGTGCTCTGCGTCGCCGCGCTTGGCG
>JBAXCT010000220.1:0-4133 GCA_037141375.1 Chthoniobacterales bacterium
GCTGGGATGACCATGGCCATGCGCTTCCACCAGCGAGCATCAGGCTTGTTTTTCCAGACAAGTAACGCGGGTGCAACCAGCGCGATGCCGAAACCATTGGCCAGAACAAACATGGCCAAGTCTCTGCCGGACCGGACCAACTCCGCCTGCTCGGTGGTGTCGAACAAACGATCCATAACCAGACCATTGGCCAGCGCGGGTAACCATGGTGCCACAAGCACTAGCGTCAGAATCGACTTCCATTCTTCAAACCGTGGTTGCTTGCCCAGCGCTGCCCGCAGGAGAAGCGCTGCCGCGCACGATTCACCCAACAGCCCCAGCGGCGCGGTCCAGGCGAATGTTTCTGGCAATCCGTAGAAAAGATTGCCTGCGGCCAGCCCCGCATAAATTCCGAACACGGCCGGCGTTCCCCACAACAGCAACGCAACCACCGCCACACCAGAGGCTGGCCAGAAAGGACTGACCGGTTTGCCGCTGGCCGCGAACAGACTTGCGGCCACGCAATAAGCTGCCGCCACGCCTAGGGTGGCTGCCAATGCCTTCGACATTGCGCGGATGGTCGCTTCGAATGCTCTCAAGGCCTGATCGGGTCCGGGTTCCGTCATATCGGGTTCACAGCGCAACAGCATGGCCACACATCATGCCAGTGGCGACCCAAGAACCGATTGCCCAAGTACAGCGAAGTCGCAAGATATTCTTGCATAGATATTAACAAAGCAAATTTACCATTCATCCCATTGAGAGAACCATCCGCCCCACAGTGCTTACCATGGCCGCTTTGCCGGTCGAATATGTCGCCGCGTTGGGCGCAAGCCTGCGTTGTTCTTTGTTGGTTGTCGGGCGCGAGCCCAGCCAGCGCAAATGTAGATCAGGAGTTCGTGAGTGCGCTTCGTCTGATCTCTGGCGTAGTGAGCGGCGCCGCAGCAAGTTTACTTGCTGCGGCGCTTGTTATTTACAGCGCAGGATGCGTTTGGGTTTTTCTACAAAAAGTTTTCCGGCGCGTCGCCGGCAGTGATGATCGCGCGGCAGATTGATTCGCGCCGGTGCGGACGACGACAAAGCCAACTGCCGCGCCTTTTCGATCGTCTCGAAATCCATCTCGCGACCAGTGCGAGCCCGCAACCAAGCGCGAAGGAGGCGTCGCTGGTGCGCGACGGGCAAATTACGGAACGTGCGCAGTTCGATGTGCATGAGGCTTGCCTCCTCCGCGACCAACGACTCGATCCAATCGTCCTCGGCTGCGAGGATTTCCGCTGCGCGAGCCATCGGTGCGGCGGGATCGAACATCACCGCGGCAGCCAGCGCGGGCAGTACATCGTGCCGCAATTTGTTTCGCGTGTGATCACGCGAGAAGTTGGTTTCGTCCGTGCAAAACGAGAGGCGTCGCGCCTTGGCGTAGCGCTCGATCTGCGTTCGCGTGCAGCCGAGCAGGGGCCGCAGCACGAGTGCGCTGCTGTCCTCGAGCGGTGCGGTCGCCCGCAGGCTGGTCAGGCCGCGCAGTCCGCTGCCGCGTGCGAGATGGAACAGCACCGTTTCCGCCGCGTCATTGGCATGGTGGGCGAGGAAGAGAACTGTGGCACCTGCAGACTTCGCGGTCTTGGCAAAGAATTTCCGCCGCAGATGGCGCGCCGCCTCCTCGATGGATTCTTTCCGGCCGACGGCCCGCGCGCGCGTCCTTCCCCGGCCGAGCACGAATTCAGATTTGCTGGCCTCGGCCAGTTTCTTCACGAACTCGGCGTCGCGGGTGGCGGTCGCCCCGCGCAAGCCGTGGTGAAAGTGCGCGACAACCAAGTTGGTGAATCCCGCGCGTCGCAGCAGGTCGAGCAGCACGACCGAATCGCATCCACCGGAAACGCCGATCACGCAAGGAGGGGATTTAGGGATATCCTCCACGCGCCCGAGGAATCGCGGCAAAAGATCGGCCGCCTTGTCCATGGGCGTCAGCCGAGGCGCGCCGCGCCGAAATACGGTTGCAGGATTTCCGGCAGATGCACGGAGCCATCCGGTTGCTGGCCGTTTTCGAGGAGCGCGACGTAGAGGCGCGCCAGCGCCGTACCAGATCCGTTGAGCGTGTGGCAGAGTTGGTTTTTGCCGTCCGCTCCCTTGTAGCGCAGCGCCATGCGCCGCGCCTGGTAATCGCCGAAGCTCGAGCAGCTCGACACCTCGAGCCACCCGCCGTGGCCCGGCGCCCACACCTCGATGTCGTAGGTGCGGCACGCACCAAAGCCGAGATCGCCGGCGCACAACTCGATCACGCGGTAGGGCAGGCCGAGCAATTGCAATACGCGCTCGGCGTCGGCGGTCAGCGCCTCCAGTTCGGTTGCGGAATTTTCCGGCTTCGTGATTTTAACCAATTCCACCTTGTCGAACTGGTGCATGCGGATGAGCCCGCGCGTCTCGCGTCCGGTCGAGCCCGCCTCGCGCCGGAAGCACGGTGTGTAGGCCGCATACTTCAGCGGCAGCGCGTCTGCAGACAAAATTTCGTCGCGGTGAAAATTCGTCACCGGCACCTCCGCCGTGGGGATGAGGAAGAGATCGCTCCCGGTCACGCCGAAGAGATCCTCTTCGAATTTCGGCAGCTGCCCCGTGCCGGTCATGGTCGCGCGGCTGACCAGAAACGGCGGGCTCATCTCCGTGTAGCCGTGGTCGCGCGTGTGCAGATCGAGCAGGAAGGAAATAAGCGCGCGCTCCAGCTTCGCGCCCGGCCCGGTGTAGCATATGAAACCGCTGCCGCTGATTTTGGCCGCACGTTCGGTATCGAAGAGTCCGAGTCTGGTGCCGATGGCCACGTGATCCTGCGGATTCTCGATCGGCGGCGGCGTGCCCCAGGTGCGTAGCACGGGGTTGGCCGACGCGTCCGCACCCTGCGGGATCGCTTCGTGCGGCAGGTTCGGAATGGAGAGCAGCAGGTCGCGCTGGCTCTCCTCCGCTGCGGTGGAGGCGGCCTGCAGCGATTCCATTTCCGCCCCCATCTTTTTCGACTCCGCCTCGGCTGCCGCGCTGTCTTCCTTCTTGGCCCGCAGTGCGCCGATCTCCTTGCTCAGCCGCTTGCGCTCGGACTGCAAATGCTGCCAGCGCGTTTCGTTGGCCCGGCGCTCCGCATCGGCCGCCAGCACCCGGTCGACAAATTCGGCATGGCCGCCCCCGCGCAGGGCGAGGCGAGCTTTGACGGCGTCGGGATTTTCGCGAATCAGTCGGATATCAAGCATGGTCCGGTCAGCGTAGCGCGCGGCGCGCCCCGCGCCAAGCGGCGGAATCTGTTGGTCTGCCGACGGGGAAAGAATCTA
Source organism: Chthoniobacterales bacterium (assembly GCA_037141375.1). GTDB lineage: Bacteria > Verrucomicrobiota > Verrucomicrobiia > Chthoniobacterales > JACTMZ01 > JACTMZ01. The sequence continues at coordinate 3,288 of JBAXCT010000220.1, forward strand.
TACTATTGGAAATTTTCATCCCGTGGAATTCCGCGACTACTACAAAACGCTCGGCGTGGCCAAGACGGCCACGGCCGATGAGATCAAGAAGGCTTTCCGCAAGCTCGCTCGGCAGCACCATCCTGATTTGGCCCAAGACAAAAAGGCCGCGGAGGAAAAATTCAAGGAGATCAACGAGGCCTACGAGGTGCTCAGCGATGCGGAGAAACGGAAAAAATACGACGAGGTCGGTCCCAACTGGCAGCAGGCTGGCGCGGGATTCCGTCCGCCACCGGGTGGCGGCGGCTTTCCCGGTGGCTACGGCGGCGGAGGTGCACCCGGCGGCTACGAAGAGGAATTCCAGTTCGGTGGCACCGGCTTCAGCGATTTCTTCGAGGCCTTCTTCGGGCGCGGTGCGCGCGGTGGGCGGCGGGGCAGCGCGTTCTACGGCGAGGAGGCGCCGCTGCGGGGGCAGGATGCCGAGGCCGACATCATGGTCACGCTCGAGGAGGCGCTGCACGGATCGACCCGCCAGATTTCCTTCACGCGCGGGCGCGCCGGCAAGGTGGAAACCTACACGGTGAAAATTCCGAAGGGTGTGCGCGAGGGACAGCGCATCCGCTTGGCCGGCATCGGTGGCGAGGGCATCGGCGGCGGTGAAGCGGGCGATCTTTATCTGCGGGTGCGCTTCGAACGGCACCCGGAATTCACCGTCGAGGGGGCGGACATCGTCCACGAGGTCGAATTGCCCGTCACCCAAGCCGTGCTCGGTGGCGAGGTCATGATACCAACGCTCGACGGCCGCGCGAAACTCAAGGTGCCAGCCGGCACGCAGAATGGCCGCAAGTTCCGTATCCCCGGCAAAGG
>JBAXCT010000221.1:0-4128 GCA_037141375.1 Chthoniobacterales bacterium
CGGCACGCATCCGGACATGACCGTGCGCCGTCCCGACGGATCGTGGATTTTCCATTTCGTCAATGTGGTGGACGACATCGAGATGAAGATCACCGATGTCATCCGCGGCGAAGACCACCTTTCCAACACACCGAAGCACGTGGAACTCTACAAGGCATTCGCTGTGACTCCCCCGCGCTTTGCCCACATCCCGCTGATCCTCAATCCCGACGGAACCAAGATGAGCAAGCGCGACAAGGGTGCGAGCGTGCAGGACTACATCAACATGGGCTACGCGCCCGAGGCGGTGCGCAATTACCTCTGCCTCCTCGGCTGGTCGCCCAAGGACAACCGCGAAATCCTGCCGATCGACGAAATCATCAAACTTTTCGAGCTGAAAAACATCAACCGCCGCAGCGCGGGTTTCGACCTGGACAAATGTTTTTGGATGAATGGCCAATACCTCATCTCGATGCCGCTCGAGCGCTTCGCCGAGCTGAGCCTGCCTTTCATCGATCAGGCCGGCATCAACTACGGTTCGCGCGACGCCCTGCTGCCCGCGCTCGCGCTGATCAAGGAAAAGGTGAAGCACCTGACGGATGTTCCTTCGTGGATCGACTTTTTCTTCAACGACGACTACGCCTTCGATGAGCCCAGCGTGGACAAGGCCCTCCGGCCGGATGGCGCACTCGAACGATTGCATGTGCTTGGCGATCACCTCACTCGCGTCGATCCCTGGACAGCGGAAAGCATCGAGGCCGCCTTCAAAGATCTGGCCACCACGCTCGGCGTGAAGACCGCGCTGCTCGTCCATCCGGCCCGCGTCGCCGCGACCGGCCGCAGCGTCGGACCCAGCCTGTATCATCTGCTCGAACTGCTCGGACGCGATCGCGTGCTCGCCCGCTTCGCGCGCACCCGCGGGAAGTTTTCGTCCTAGAGATTTCGTTCGCGGGCTCCGCCCCGCGCGCTTACTCAGTCGTCGTGGTTGTGGTTCCGGCCGCCCCGGGAACCCGCGGATCGCTCGCCCCGATAAATATCCCATCTTTCCCTTGCCCGATGATCTGGCAGGCGCCGAACTCTTTTTGCTCGTCGAGCTTGTGGCCGAGCGCGCGCAGAGAATCCTTGACCTTCTCCGGCATGGAAGCCTCGAGGCGGATCTGATCCGGACGCCACTGGTGATGGAACCGAGGGAGGGCCAACGCGGCCGAGGGGGACATGTCGTGATCAAGACAGCAGAGCAAGCCGAGCAGCACCTGTGAAATAATCGTCGGTCCGCCCGCGGCACCGATGCTCATCACAGGACGATCTTTGGCATCGAGCACAATGGTCGGAGACATGCTCGAGAGAGGCCGCTTGCCGGGCGCCACAGAGTTGGCCTCCCCGCCGACGAGGCGGAAGTGATTCGGCGCCCCGGGCGCGACAGAAAAATCATCCATCTCATCGTTGAGCAGAATGCCGGTGCCGGGAACGACCACCTTCGAGCCGAAGGCGGTGTTGATCGTGGCCGTCGCGCTGACCCAGAATCCGCCGCTGTCGGCCGTGGCAAGATGCGTCGTGTGTTTTTCGAAGCTATTGCTCTGCCAGTCGGGAGGGTCGGCATGCTTGTCGACCGGCGTGGCGCGGCGCGGATCGATGCGCGCGGCCAGCTGGCGCGCGTAGTCATCGGATACGAGGCCCTTGGGCACGGAGACAAAGGCCGGATCGCCCAGCCAATAGGCGCGGTCGGCAAAGGCGAGCTTCATCGCCTCGACAACCGTGTGCGTAAATTCAGGCGTGCCGGGTTCTGCCTGGGGAAGATGGGTGAGGATGTTGAGCATCTGTGCGACATGAACGCCGCCTGAACTCGGAGGAGGAACGCCCACAATCTGCCACTCGCGAAAACGGGTGACCAACGGCTCACGCTCCATCAGGCGATAGTGCGCAAAATCCTCCGCCGTGATCAGGCCGCCGTTTCCCTTCATGTAATCGGCCGTCGCCTGCGCGAATCCGCCACGGTAAAACCAGTCCGTCCCCTCGCCCGCGAGCTTCTCGTAACTCGCGGCCAGATCCTTCTGCACAAGCACGTGCCCCTTGGGCCACGGCTGCCCATCGGGCTGCAGAAATATTTCTTTGCTCGCGGGGAAGCGGGCCAAGTCGGCCGCTGTCGCTTTCAACTTCCGCGCGTAGACCTCGTCGATGGGAAATCCCTCGCGGGCGTGACGTATCCCTGCCCGCAGCGCATCGGCGAACGGCAGCTTCCCGAATTTCTCCACCGCCGACTTCCACGCGGCTGCGGCACCGGGAACGCCGCTGGCCAGCGGGCCGGTTTTGCTCAGTTGTTCGTCGACCTTGCCCTCGCGGAGGAACATGTCGCGCGAAGCCCCAGCCGGGGCCACCTCGCGCCCGTCGAGGCAGACGATTTTCCCGTCGGGAGAGCGCACCAGGATGAAGCAGCCTCCGCCGACGCCCGAGTTGTGACCGTCCACCACCCCGAGCGTGAAAGCCGCCGCCGCGGCCGCATCGACCGCGTTGCCGCCACGCCGGAAGGCCTCGAGGGCCGCCTCGGTGGCGAGGGGTTGGACCGTGGCGGCGCCACCCTCGCCGGCCGCGGCGCGCGCGAACGGGGCGGTCACGAGGAGGAAAGCAAAAAGGCCGCGCACAATCACTCGGCGGCCGCCTTGTTGGTGCGCCGGTCGTCGCCCACCGCGACCCGTGTGCCATCGGGCCGGAAGGCCACCGCGTTGACCCCGGCAAAGTAGTAGCTCTCGCGCTTTTTGTGCCGCACGGACCAGCCAGCCTTCTCCAGCTCCCCGGCCACCGCATCGTCCATTCCGATCTCGACGTCCAACACGTTGGACGGATCCTTCGACGTGGTGGGACGCACTAGATGGAACCGAGGCGAGTCGATCGCCTCGGCCGCAGTCTGGCCGAAATCGAGCACGCCGGTGAGCACCTGGAACACGCCGCTCGGAATGCGCTGTCCGCCGGGCGCACCGAGCGCGAGGACAGGATGTTTGTCTTTGAAGACGATGGTCGGCGTGATCGTGCTGCGCGGCTTTTTGCCGGGCGCGATGTAGTTGACGGAGCTTTTGCGGTAGAAGCCGAAGTTCGATATGTCGTTGTTGAGCAGGATCCCCGTGCCCGGCGGAACCACCGCGGCGCCGAAGTGCAGGCTGAGCGATTGCGTGATGCACGCGATGTTCCCGGCCTTGTCGACCACGATGAAATGCGAGGTCTCGCCGCCGTCGCTCTCGAAGGGTTTGTCCGAGCCGGTGCCTCCCCCCGCAATTTCGCTGCGCAGCGCGGCGATCTCCGGATCCGAGAGCAGATGCTCCACGTCGCCCCGCGCTTGCGGATGGTCACCCGCCACGCCCGCCACCCGCGGATAGACCGCACGGAAAGCGCGCGCCGACGCATCGATGCGCGCGGCCGAGTTGGCGGAGACATCCTTCCAATCATGATCTTCCAGCGCCTTGAGCACCGACAGCATGATGGCCCCGCCGGTGAGCGGCGGAGGGGAACTCTTGATGGTGTAGCCGCGATAGTCGACCTGGAGAGGCTCAGTCACCTCCGCGCGGCAATCCTCGAAGTCCCGCCGGTCGAGCCACCCGCCGCCAGCCTTTGCGGCCGCGCAAATTTTTTCGGCGATCCACCCGCGGTAAAACGCGCGCGGACCTTCGTCACGGATCGTGCGCATGACCTTGCCCAATTCCGGATTGGCCAGCAGCGCGCCCTCGGCCGGGGCCTCGCCGCCAGGGAAAAATATTTTCATCGCCTCGGCATCCGGCCGCACCACGTCGATCAGCTCGCGGAACACGAAGACCTGCTTGGCCGGAACATGGAAGCCAGCCTCGGCCAACTGCACCGCCGGTTCCACGCACTGTTTCCACGGCAGCTTGCCCCAGCGCTGGTGCAGCACCTCGAGAGCAGCGACCGCCCCGGGGACGCACACGCTCTTGTATCCTCTCTCCCGATCGACTTTGGGTGCGGCGACCATCTCGTCGACCGGCAGATGAGCCGGCGCTTTGCCCAAGCCCTCGATAAACCATGTCTTGCCGCTAGCCGCATCATAGTAAAGGCCGGCCAACTTGCCGCCGATCCCGGAGTTGAAAGGTTCGGCCACCGTGAGGCTCAGCGAGACAGCCACCGCCGCGTCCGCCGCCGTGCCCC
>JBAXCT010000222.1:0-4115 GCA_037141375.1 Chthoniobacterales bacterium
GATGCGTTGAGCGAAGCGCTTCGGCGCATTGCGGATCCTCTCAACCCTCGACGCTCAACTCTCAACGCGGCGGCCATGGGCCGTCGGTCCCGGGAAATCGTAGAAAAGTTCAGTTGTGAGAATTTCGCGCGGCAGGCATTGCGCGCGGCGGAAGCAGCAGGCGCGTGAACCGCGCAGTGACGGGTGTCTGGTAAGAAGTGGAAATGTGTGAAGGTACGAAAGTCCGAGCCGAAGATCGGAGAATTGAAGCCGGGGACCGGAGACTGGGGACGTGTGACGAGTGCCGCGAAGTAAGTTCTTGGCGAGGGTGCCCGGCGGGATAACCTTTACGTATGGCCCTTGCTGATTTGCCCGACGAGTGGAAGGAGTGGGTTGCCCTGACTCCGGCCGAGCGATTCGATGAGAGTCAGAGAATCTTTGCCCAATACCTCGCCATGGGCGGCACACTTGATCCCGACCCCGATCCATCATGTCCTTTCTACGATCCGCGCGGGTGGAACCCGGACGCTGCTCATGGGAGGGCAGGCCTGCGTGTTCTACGGCGCGGCGCAGGTTAGCAAGGACGTCGACTTCGTCATCCTCGCCGACCAAGCGAATCTCGCTAGTCTGCGTCAGGCTCTCGATTTATTGAATGCGGAGCGCATTGCGGTGCCTCCGTTCGATGCCGATGCGTTGAATCGCGGGCACGCAGTTCACTTCCGTTGCCGCTGCCCCCAGGCGAATGGCTTGCGCATCGACGTGATGTCCAGCTTGCGCGGCATGCCCTCCTTCGAGGTTCTTTGGACGCGCCGCACTGTTGTTCGTCATCACAGCGGGGAGGATTTCGATCTCCTCTGCGTCCCGGATCTCGTGGCCGCCAAGAAAACCCAGCGCTCCAAAGACTGGCCGGTCATCGAGTTGCTGGTTGACATCCACTACGAAGAAAACAAAGAGAGACCGACGCTGGACTTCATCCGTTTCTGGCTTCTTGAAGCACGCTCGCCCGAGCAACTCGCGCAATTGGCGGCGCGCTTTCCATCCGAAGCCGCGGATTGTTCGGTGCGGCGTCCGCTGCTCGGCATTGCTGTGTCAGGCGACCTTCGTCGGTTGCGTGTGGAACTCTTTGAGGAGATGGCCATCGAGCAGGAAAAAGACCGCGTTTACTGGGAGCCTTTGAAGAAAGAGTTGGAGGAGTGGCGAAAACGTGAAGCTGGAGCGTGAGGGGAGGCCGCGCGAGAATGGTTCCACCACGGGACCTCGGTCGGCTTCGTGGGAGGCAGCGGTGCGGGGAAGAGCACACTCGTTGACGTCATCCTCGGACTGCTGCCGCCAACATCCGGATCCGTGGCGGTCGACGGCCATGACATCCACGACAACCTCCGCGGCTGGCAGGACATGGTCGGCTACGTCTCACAGTCGATCTACCTCTGCGACGACACGATTCGCCGCAACATCGCGTTTGGAGTGCCCGAAAAGGACATCGACGACGATGCCGTCTGGCGGGCCCTGAAATCCGCGCAACTCGACGAATTTGTGGAGGGCCTGCCGGATCGCGCCGAGACATTCGTGGGCGAACGGGGCATCAGGCTGTCGGGCGGCCAACGGCAGCGGATCGGCATCGCCCGGGCGCTGTATCACGATCCGGAAGTGGTCGTGCTCGACGAGGCGAGCAGTGCCCTCGACAGCGAGACCGAAAAGGGGGTAATGGCAGCCGTCAATGCCCTCCGCGGCGCGAAGACGCTGATCATCGTCGCCCATCGGCTCACGACCGTGTCTGGCTGCGACCTGCTCTACCGGCTTGACAAGGGCCGGATCGTGCAATCGGGCACCTACGCCGAAGTCATCCCACAGTGAAGGCCGACCGGCTTCGTGTTGGCCATGCTTCGAGCGACCCATGCGGGTTTCCCGCCCAAAAAACCACCGTTTCCTGTTCCGGCAGGCTTGGCAGGATTGAATGTTTCGCTTCGTCCGACTTCGACCTCCGACCACACAAGGAGCGGTCTGCCCGCGCCCAGCACCCCCACCATTTCCAAAGTGCAGCAGAAGGCCATCCAGAAGGCCGACACGCTCATCGAAGCCCTGGGGTGGATCCGCAAGTTTCGCGACACCACCACCGTCATCAAGCTCGGCGGAAGTGTTGTCGAACATCCCGATTCTCTGCGTCACCTGCTGCTCGACATCGTCTTCATGTCGACGCTCGGCATGCGGATCGTGGTTGTGCATGGCGGGGGCAAGGCGATCAGCCGTGCGATGGAACAGGCGGGCATCGAGCCTCGGTTCGTGCAGGTCCGCCGCTACGCCGACCAGGCCACGCTCGACCTCCTCGAGAAGGCGCTCACCAGCGAGCTGAACCATGACCTGACGGCCAAGATCGAAAAGTACGGCGGCCGGGCCGTGTCGCTGAACTTCCTCTCGACCAGTGTTGCGGCGATGGGTGATCGAAGAACGGAGATGGGGATACGGTCGCGGGAAATCGTAGCGAAGTTCAGTTGCGAGAATTTCGCGCGTCAGGCGCTTTTTGCTGCGCGTGCCGCGCGGTAGCCCAAGGCAGGGAGCGGAAGGCGGGGCGGTTGACTTTGTATCCGGGTAGGCGAAAATTGGTGCAGCTATGAACGAGCTACCGCTATGCCTTCGAAAAAATGCCGAGGAATTGAGGGAAATTCGCCTCAGTCAGAGGAGACCTTGAAATTTGGAGAAGCGGAGCCGACCGGAGGGAGACGGGTGTGCGCATGCGGACCTTGCGGGCGAAAGCGTGGTGGGGTAGATTTCAAGAGCTATGCAGCGCTTTGACCGCATCAATATCGATCCTGGGCAGATGAACGGACAGCCGTGTATCCGTGGCCTGCGGCTGACCGTCCGTCGCGTTGTCGAAATCGCGGCCCTCTACCCTGATCGAGAAGAACGGTTGCGGGAATATCCCGAATTGGAGGACGAAGACCTTCGACAGGCCCTGCGCTTCGCCGCCTGTCATCTTCCTGATGCTGTTGCGGAGCTTGCTGAGGGACGTGCGCTGGTTGCTTGATCAGGGGCTGCCCCGCTCGGCTGCGAGCAAGCTTCGCTTGGTCGGTCACGACGCACTCCATGTCGGTGACATCGGTTTGGCGAGTGCCGCGGATTCAGCAATCTTGCGGCGTGCGGCGGATGAAGAGCGAATCGTTGCCACCCTTGATGCAGACTTCCATGCGCTTCTGGCCAACTCGCTTACCAGCAGCCCCTTGGTCGTCCGAATCAGGGACGAAGGAATGAAGGCGGCAGAAGTCACCACACTTCTGCTGCAACTCTCCGAGCAGTTCGTTGACCAACTGCTTGCCGGATGTGCCATGACGGTGCGGGCTGGTCGTGTCCGCTATCGCTTGTTGCCACTCTCGTAATTCTTCTCCCTGCAACCTGCCGGGTGCGTGAAACGTGGAGAGGGATCCGCCTTCGCATGACTCCGGCGTGACGACGGGACTTTGAAAGACTGACACGCTGAAACCTGAAAAACTGAAAAGGGACGAGGAAAATCAAGATCGGAAATGGGAGATTGGAGATTGCATAAGCGAAGAACTGAAAGCTTAACCGAAGTCGAAGGTGGCCCGAAGGCATATGCGCGGAGCCGAGCAGAGGGAGACAGCGTGAGGGTCGCCGCGGCGACTAAACAACCGAGGGCAAAAGCGGCCTGCACCTCCCGGGTGAGCTTGCCTTGCTTTCTAACAGGTGGCAGTTTTTTCCTCGGTTGCAGCTTTCGCTGGACGTCAATCATATATGATCCGCACACAAATTCAAATTCCTGAACAGCTCTACCGCGAGTTGCAGCGGGTCGCCCGCGAACACGAATGGAGCATTGCAGAGGTTTTGCGGCGGGGGGCTGAAGTTGTCACTCGAGCGTACCCCGCCAGCAGCAAGGCTCACGCCAAGGATTGGCGCCTACCCCCTCCATTGGCATCCGAGTTGAAGATTCTCGATCCCGAGGCGTTGCGCGACGCGATACAGGCGGATGCCGAAGCGCGATGATCGGCATCGATACAAATATTTATCTTTGCCAGGGCCGCCAATTCGCCCTGGCAGCGGGAGCATGAGGCTGCTGGTCGACGTCTGTTTTTCGACGGAATGGATCCCTTTTCTGGCCGAACGAGGCGTTGATGCGGTTCATTGGT
>JBAXCT010000223.1:0-4079 GCA_037141375.1 Chthoniobacterales bacterium
CATGATTGAGAAATTGGTCAGCGTGATTATCCCATCCTTCAAGATGGGGCAATTCATCGGCGAGGCTTTGGACTCGGTCGGGGCGCAGACGTATCCGCATTGGGAAGTGATCGTAGTAGACGATGCGGGGCCAGAGGACGGCACGAGGGCAGCAGTCGAGGCGTTTGTGGCGAAGTACACTGGTCACCGTGTGGAATACATCCGACACGAGACGAACCAAGGAGTCAGTGTTGCGCGACGCACGGCCTTCGAAGCCGCGCGCGGTGAATACATTGCGTTTCTTGATGCGGACGATGTCTTTATCCCAGAGAAGCTGGCAAAACAGATTAAGGTTCTCGAGAACGATGCCGATGTCATCCTCGTCCACGGGCCAGTCATGGAGATGGGTCAATGGCCGCCGCACATGGATGGGCCAAAGGAGTGGTTCGCGGCAAAAAGCAATTCGGAAAGATACCAAGTCACTCCTCTTGATCTTGTGCGGCACAATCACATCTGCAACTCAACGGTGGTTGTGCGTAAATGCTCCATGCGGAGAGAGGATTTTGCTCCGCAGATGTGCTTCCAATTCGAGGATTTGTTTTTGTGGGCGCTTTTGGCCAAGCGCGGCCCTTTCTACTACGAGAAGGAGAGACTCACGGGATACCGCTTTCACCATGGTAGTTTCACAGCAGCCGTCTTGGCGCGACCGGGAAGACTGGAATTCGCCCGATTGGAGCTGACGCTTGCGTTGTTTCCCTACCTTGAGAACTGGAGCGATAGGGTAAAGCTCTGTGCTATCATGTTGGAAAACATGACAAGGTTGCTAGGCTCACGCTCCGCGCGGGGCACGGACGTTGCCGGCAGATATGGTTTGAAACTTCAATTGTCTCTGGTCTGTGCGGCGATCTGGTCTGTGCTGTGTAAGATTGCGCGGCGTCCATTCACGACACTCTCCTAACGGAAGCATGCGCATCGCGCTGATCAGCTACGAATACAGTCCCTATATCTCGGGTGGGATCGGGAATTATACCCGCCAAGCGGCACTCATGCTCCTGAGGTTCGGGTATGAAGTGGAGGTCTTCGCCGCTTGTCCGGACCGGTCCTATTCCGATGAATTGGAAGGCGTGAAGTTGCATTATGGGCGGTGTGCGGACCGTTGGCAATTTGCCCCTGTCGCTGCAGAAATGTTCGCAGGAGAGCATGCTGCGAGGCCGTTCGATGTCGTAGAGGCGCCGGAGTTGGCCTCGGAGGGACAAGAAATTTTCCGGCGCTTCCCCGAGTTGCCTTCCGTGGTACGCCTGCATACTCCCAGTTATCTTGCGGCTTGGGTGGACCGCGCGGCGTTTGGTCGAACGGCCGTTTTCCTGCAAGCTCTGCGCTACGGTCTGGCGGAACTCGTACGCGGGCGTTGGCCGGCCAACGGTATCGGGTTTTGGCGTTGCTACTCGTCGCTGGAATCATCCTATGATCAGGGGTCGGATGAGGAGCGTGCTACGGCCCTCCTGGCCGATGTCTTGGCGTCACCCTCAAAACGGCTCGCTTCGGTAGTCACCCACGATTGGTCCTTGCCTGAGGGGCGCGTACGCGTGGTTTCGTATCCCCACACTCCGGACAGCGGGGCGCTCAAGATGCCCTGCGTGGAAGGGTCTATTCGCACCATCGGCTTTTACGGAGGAGTCAAAGCTTTCAAAGGTGTGGACATCTTGGCTCGCGCCATCCCCCAGATATTGCAGCGCCATCCTGAAGTGAAATTTGTCTTCGCCGGCTCTTCGCAGGTGTCACCAGTGCGCAACCTGAGTATCAAGGCATTTGTGAGGGCAGAGATTTGCAGCTGGGATGATATGGAAACATGGTTGCGTCGGCGCCTAGCGTCACACTCAGATGCGGTGCAATTCCGTGGTCAACTGGACCGCGCTGGGGTCAGGGCTCTTCTTGAGGATACTGACCTGTGCGTTTTTCCCAGTAGATTCGACAACTTTCCCAATGTTTGCTTGGAGGCGATGGCGGCTGGAAGGCTTATTGTAGCGACACGTTCCGGCGGCATGGAAGAGATGCTGGCGCCGGCCAACGCCGGGTGTTTAGTGGTGCCGGGTAGCCATGCCGAACTGGCGAAAGCCATCTGCGAGATGATCGAGAACAGCGAAGTAAGGCTGGGCATGGCGCGCCGTGCGCGCCAGCGCGTTTTGGCGGCTTATGGCGATAAGGTAATCGGTCCGGAGTATGAGCAGCTCTACGCCGAGGCTATAGGACGCGCCGCCGGAACAACGCGTGCCAATTGGAACTGAAGCGATGAAGAAACTGGTGAAGCAAGCCGCACAAGCGCTGGGGCAACGATTCGTGCCTGACACCAAGGATCCTGTTTTACGGGACCTCCTCGATGCTTATGCGGAACTGAGGTTGCGAAGCAATGATGCGGCTTATTGCCAGCACAGGCTAAGTCGCGTGGCGGCGCTGGCCCATCTCCGTGACCTTCTCAAGAGGTACAGCATAAGCTGCGTGCTTGATGTAGGTGCCAACACGGGGCAATTTGGTCGAACGCTGCGCAAAGTCGGCTACACAGGCCGCATCGTGTCTTTCGAACCGATGGCTCGGGCCAGAGCGGAACTCGAGTCCCTGGCTCGTGAGGATGGCAACTGGAAAGTGAGGGATGTGGCTTTGGGTAAAATCCCCGAGCAAAGAACATTGCAGATATTTGCCGATGACACTTTCTCTTCTTTGCATACGATCCGTGCCGAGGCATCGGTCGTTTTCGGTCAATATGTGGAAAAGACCGGGACGCAGCGTGTCTCTGTGGAGTGTTTAGACGACTTGTGGCCGAGCCTTTTTGATGGCAGCGATTCAGGCCCTGTCCTGTTGAAAACCGACACCCAAGGGCACGATCTCGAAGTGCTTCAGGGGGCTGAGCGCTCGTTACAAAGTGTTGTTGCAATTCTCTCGGAAGCATCAATTGAACGTCTTTACGAAAATTCGCCGTCTTTGGCTGACCTTGCTGCTTATCTCGAGCGGCAGGGATATCGAGCCAGCGGCTACTATCCCTTCTCCCACCGGCGGGAGTCTCTTGCCATGGTGGAACTGGATGCGTTTTTTGTGCGCGTTCCGCGCGAGCCTAGAGCTTAGAGCATGGAGTGCGGAGTGATTCCTCGGACGGGTGAAATTCAGTGAGAATGAGCCAACCGACTACAGCTCTGCTTATTCCCTGCTATAACGCGGAGCGTTATCTGGAGAGCTTGCGCAAGCAGGTGGATGCGCTGAATCCGACATTTGACGAACTGATCATCGTCGACGATGGCAGCACCGATGAAACGGCGGCAAAGGCTCGGACGCTGGGCTTCGATATCAAGTCGCTCGGGACAAATCGCGGACCGGGAGCCGCACGCAATCTTGCGGCCAAGATGGCGACAGCAGACTGGGTTCATTTTCTTGATGCGGACGATGAGATCGCTCCGAACTATCTGGCCAAGGTGTTGCCTTTAGCCGATCAGCAAGCTGATGTAGTTTTGAGTTCGACTGATTTCGTCGATGAGGAAACTCACGAACAGTTCATGGTTTGGAAGTATCCACAAGAAGCCTTCCGGGACAACGCCCTGCGAGCATCAATCTTGCACCCCGTGCTACTTCATTCCTCCTTGCTCCGACGTGATCACTTGAACTTGATCGGTGGCTTTAATGAAGCTCATCGGTGTTGGGAAGATGGCGACATGCACGTTCGCCTCGCGGCAACCGGAGCACGATTTGTAACTACCGCAGAGATTCTGGCCCGCAGCCCGCGACACCAGAGGGGAACGAGCGGGAGCGAGCTTTATTGCCACCGTTGCCGCTTGGCTTTCTTGGAAAACTATCTGGCTTATGTGCCGCGGATCCCTGCACCGGATTTGCTGGCAGAGGCTCTGCTCAATGCGCGGAATCTTCTGCTCGAGGGCGACCGGGACAACGCCAGTCGCGCCCTGGATTTGGCGAGCCGCTTGGGTTGGAAAGGGCCGGAGTCGAGAAATGCTGTTCTTGCTGCGCTGGCGATGATCCCGTCGCCGCAGTTGCGGAAGGAATTGTTTGCGCGCCAGGTGAAGGCGAGAGGCGCAAGTGGGCAGTAGGCGGTTGACGGT
>JBAXCT010000224.1:0-4050 GCA_037141375.1 Chthoniobacterales bacterium
TTTTTCTTTTTCGCTGATGGCCATGCTGCGGCGTTCTTTGCCCCAGCGAACTTTGTCGCGGGCCTCCTCCAATTCGCGCATGGTGATTGCCTTCAATCCGCGACGGGCGGCGAGGAGGGCGGCCTCGTTGATCACGTTGGCCAGCTCCGCGCCGGAATAGCCCGGGGTGCCGCGGGCGATCACGGCGAGATCGACCCCTTCGGAGATCTTCACCTTTTTGATGTGGACCCGCAGGATTTCCTCGCGGCCGCGCACATCGGGAAGATTGACCGTGACCTGGCGGTCGAAGCGGCCGGGTCGCAGCAAGGCGGGATCGAGCACGTCGGGGCGGTTGGTCGCGGCGATGATGATCACGCCATCCTGTGTGTCGAAGCCGTCCATCTCTACGAGGAGGGCATTGAGCGTCTGCTCGCGCTCGTCGTGTCCGCCGCCCATGCCGTGTCCGCGGTGGCGACCGACGGCATCGATCTCATCGATGAAGATAAGGCAGGGTGCGCTCTTCTTGCCCTGCTCGAACATATCGCGCACGCGCGAGGCGCCGACGCCGACGAACATCTCGACGAAGTCCGATCCGCTGATGCTGAAGAACGGCACCTCGGCCTCCCCGGCGATGGCGCGGGCGAGAAGGGTTTTGCCGGTGCCCGGAGAGCCGACCATGAGCACGCCCTTCGGGATGCGGCCGCCCAGTTTCTGGAATTTTTTAGGATCCTTGAGGAAGTCCACGAGTTCGGAGACCTCCTCCTTTGCCTCCTCCACGCCGGCCACGTCCTTGAAGGTGATACGGTTTTTTTCGCGGGCCATCATGCGCGCCTTGCTTTTGCCGAAGTTCATGGCGCCGCGTCCGGCCATTTTGATCTGCGAGCGGAAGATGAAGTAGAGCAAGACGAGGAAGAGTGCGACCGGCAGGAATCCGATGAGGGTCGTGGCGAGCAGATTCGATTCAGCGCGGACGGCCGGCGTGATGCCCGCTTCGCGGAGTTGGGCTTCCATCGACACTCCGTTGAAAGCCATGAAGACGGGAGTGGTGAAGGGGACGATGCGTTCCTCATCCTCGTTTTTCGGGGGCACCTTCACGGTCTTGCGGTAGTAGCCCGAGAGGTATTGCGTGTTGCGGCCTTCCTCGACGACCAACTCCAGAGGGCGCTCGCCGGTAGAAACAATTTTTCCCCCTTTGAGCAGTTCGTTGAATCTCGGGTAGGTCAACTCGTCGACTTGGGTCAACTCCCCGCTGCGGAAAATGAAGGCACCGCCGATCAAGGCGAAGGCCACAGCAAAAAGCAGGAGGCCGCGCCAGTTGAATTGCGGGTCGGGATCTCCGCCCCGGGGGCGGTTATTTTGTGATTTGGGATCGTTTTGCGGCACAGGTATGGAAGGATGAACCTTTAGCATGGGATGGGGAAAGATCAAATGAACGAGAAATCCACCCCGGCCTTGGCCCTCTCTGTCCATGATGTGAGCCCGTGGACCCGATCGTCGGTTGAGATCATGCTCCGCGACCTGGCCGAGCAAGGGGTTGGCATTACCTCCCTCCTTGTCGTGCCCGACCACCATCACCGCGGTGCGGTAGACCGCGACCCGGCCTTCCTCGACTGGTTGCGGCAAAAGGAGGATGCCGGGCATGAGGTCATTCTCCACGGATTCTTCCACCGGAGAGAAACCGGCGGGGGTAATCTGGCGAGCCAACTTGTTACCGAGCACTACACGGCGGGCGAAGGGGAATTTTACGACTTGGCCTATGGGGAGGCGCGGCGGCGTCTGGCGGCAGGTCGCGCGGTGCTCGAGGGTTTCGATCTCCCAGGATTCATCGCGCCGGCTTGGTTGCTGGGGCCGGAGGCAGAACGCGCGGTGCGCGATGAGAAATTCGCATACACCACGCGGCTAGGAAGTGTGCTTGATCTCCGTAACGGCGCGCGGACGGCATCGCAGTCCCTCGTCTACAGCGTGCGCAGCGGGTGGCGCCGAGCGGTGAGTCTGGGCTGGAATTCGCTCCTTGCCGTGCGCTTGCGCCGCAATCCCCTCGCGCGTCTCGGGCTTCATCCTCCCGATTGGCGGCACGAAAAAATCAAAGCCCACGCCCTAGCTCTCGCGCGTCAGGCCGCGGAGGATCGGCGGGTGATCCGCTACCGCGATTGGGTCGGGGCCTGAATTTTAGGCGCCGATCGATTCCCGCAGGGTGCCCGCGATGAGATCCGCATGCTGGGAGAGCAGCGCGGCATCGCGTCCCTCAAGCAGCACGCGCACCTTGGGTTCCGTGCCGCTGTAACGCACGAGCACGCGTCCGCGCGGGGCGAGGGCCGACTCGGCAGCGTGGACGGCGGATTGCACGTCGGCAAGTTCCTCCAGCGGCGGCTTGGACCGGACCGCCAGATCACGTTGGGCCTGCGGATATTTGCGCAGAACCTTGCGCAATGCGGCGAGTGTGCGACCGCTCTCCCTCATGAGGCGCAAAATTTGCAGCGCGGACACCAGGCCGTCACCCGTGGTGCCGTGACGAAGAAAAATCATGTGGCCGCTCTGCTCGCCGCCGAGGATGTATCCGCCGGCCCGCATGGCCTCTAGCACGTAGCGGTCGCCCACCGCGCTGCGCACCACTTTGCCGCCGGCATCTTCCAAGACTTCGTCCAATCCGAGGTTGCTCATCACGGTGGCCACGATGGTCTTTTGCGGCAATTCTCCGCGCTGCAGCAAGTCGAGTCCGGCGATGGCCAGCATCTCGTCGCCGTCGAGAGGATCCCCAGTCTCGTCGCACAGCAGCAGGCGGTCGGCATCACCGTCGTGGGAGAATCCGACCTGCGCGCCGGTCTCTTTGGTCAGCCGGCTGATTTCCGCAGCCACCGTGCTGCCGCAATCCGCGTTGATGTTCCTGCCGTCGGGCGAGGCATGAAAGACATGCGCCTCCGCACCGAGTTTCTTGAGGGCGAGGGGGGTCGCGTCGCTCGCCGCTCCGTTCGCGCAATCGACGGCGATCTTGAGGCCATCCAGACGGAATCCCGAAGGCAAGGAGCGAATGGCATGCGCGACGTATTGCCCGATCGCATCTTGGTTCGACGAAACGCGCCCCGGTTCTGTCGCTGGGGTGCGCGTCTCCTCCAGCATGCCCTCGATGCGCAGCTCGTCCTCGTCGGGCAGTTTGAATCCGGCGCCGGAAAAAAATTTGATCCCGTTGTCGTCGGGCGGATTGTGCGAAGCCGAGATGACGGCACCGGCGTTCAGCCTGTTCGCCACGACGAAGGCGGCCACCCCCGGGGTGGGGATGACGCCGAGGAGGATGACGTCACCGCCCGCTGAGGTGATGCCTCGGGCCAGTGCTTCCTCCAGCACGGGGCCGGAGGCGCGGGTGTCCCTCCCGATGGCGATAACCGGCCGCCCGCCGAAGACCGCGACCAGCGCGCTTCCCAATCGCGTGGCGAAGCCGGGGCTGATGGGTTCCTCGCCGAAGCGCCCGCGAACGCCATCGGTGCCGAAATAGCGCCGCTTCATTTCTTTTGCTGCTCGGCGGCTGAGGCGCGTGACTGCAACTCGCCCGAGGGGTCGACGTTCTGCTGGATCACATACCAGACAACAAAAGCCAACACGATGCAGACCAGCTTAATTTTCCAGTTGTGCAGCAGAAGATGTTTCATATCTCTCGAGGAGCAGGAGCTGGCTGAGCCGCCGCCGGAATTTTTCCGCGTTGAGGTTGCGCTCGATGATGCCGCGGTGGCAAAGCGAAACATGGCCTGTCTCCTCGGAGACGAGGATGGCGATCGCGTCCGATTCCTCCGTGATGCCGATGCCCGCGCGGTGCCTCAGGCCGAGGCTGCGATCGAGGTCCTCCCTCGAAGTCAGGGGAAAAATGCATGCCGCCGCCGTCACGCGCTCGTTTTGCACGATGACCCCGCCGTCGTGCAGGACCGTCTTGGGCTGGAAGATGGTCATGATGAGTTCCTTCGAAAAGACCGCATCGAGGTCGACGCCGGTGGAGGCAAATTGCCGGATGCTGATATCCCTCTCGATGGCGATGAGCGCGCCGAATTGCCGCCGCGCGAGATCGAAGATAGTCTCGGCGAG
>JBAXCT010000225.1:0-4027 GCA_037141375.1 Chthoniobacterales bacterium
TCCTTCGGTCCGGTCGTCAGGTAAGTGCGAAGTCCGAGGAGGGTGTAAACTTTGCGGATGAGTTCACCGACGCCGCTCTCCTCGAGTCCGAGGCTCTGCAGATAGTCCTTCGATTCCTCCGGCGAGAGATCGACCAATTCGCTCTCGATCTGTGCGCTGATCACGGTGGCCTCGGTGCCCATGTGCTCGGCGGCGTATTGGCGCACGGCTTCGATGTATTTTCCGGAGGTCGACGAGGGCGAGAGGTTGGCCAGATCGCTCTCCTGCACATTGCAGGCGAAAATGACCGGCTTGGCGCTGAGCAGGAAGAATCCCTTGAGCAAAACGCGCTCCTCGGCCGAGAGGTCCAGCGTGCTGGCGGGTTTGCCCTCGTTGAGCTGGGGCAGCACTTTTTCCAGCAGGGCGAGCTCGGCCTTGGCCTGCGCATCGCCGCCTCGCGCGTTCTTGGCCAGCTTGTCCTTGCGCTTATCGAGCGCGGCGATGTCGGCGAGGATCAGCTCGGTGTTGATCACCTCGATGTCGCGGATCGGATCCATCGTGCCGGCCACGTGGTGGATGTCCTCGTTCTCGAAGCAGCGCACGACCTGCACGATGGCATCGACTTCGCGGATGTGGCTGAGGAACTGGTTGCCGAGGCCTTCGCCCTGACTGGCGCCTTTGACCAAGCCCGCGATGTCGACGATTTCGATGGCCGTCGGGACGATCTTTTCCGACTTCGAGAGGGCGGCCAGGGCGTCGAGGCGTTTGTCCGGAACGCTGACGATGCCGACATTCGGTTCGATCGTGCAGAAAGGGAAGTTGGCCGCCTGCGCCTTACGGGTGCGGGTGATGGCGTTGAAGAGGGTAGATTTCCCGACATTGGGCAATCCGACGATTCCGGCCTTTAGCATAAGAGGAGCGAAGTTATCGGTCGGGGGCGGCGGATGAAAGAAGATTGAAGAATATGCCGTCGAGGCAGGACAATCGGCGTATGGCCAGACTCCAAGCGGTTGTTTCCTATGCGCAGCGCTACCTGAGGGTGGCAGAGGTCGAAGACTACCCCGGGGCGCACAACGGATTGCAGGTGGAAAACAGCGGCAATGTGCAGCGCGTCCTGGCCTCGGTGGACGCCGGATTACCAACGATTAAAAAGGCGGCCGCACTCGGTCGCGGCTCGCTGCTCGTGGTGCACCACGGGCTGTTCTGGTCGGGGGTGCAGAGGATGTCAGGAATTTTCCGCGAGAAGCTGGAAATCATGCGCGCCGCCGACATGGCGCTCTACTCGGTCCACCTTCCGCTCGATGCGCATGAGGGTCTCGGCAACAACCTGCTGCTCGGGCGAGCGCTTGGCCTGCGCGGATTGAAACCTTTTCTCGGCTTCGGTCGGTCAGGCTCCTTTTCCGGTTCGCGCGCCGACTTGGTGCGCGCGGTGAAAAAAGCGACGGACCGAGATCCTCTCGTTTGCCCCGCGGGCCCGGCCAAGCCTCGCAAGGTCGGTGTCGTCACCGGCGGAGCAGGGGACATGGTGGAAAAAGTGGCTGCGGCGGGTGCGGATACCTTCGTGACCGGCGAAGGTCCGCAATGGAGCTGGGTGCGGGCGGAGGAGCTGGGTATCAACGTGATCTATGCCGGCCACTACGCGACGGAGACCTTCGGTGTAAAGGCGCTGGCGGCACATCTCGGAAAAAAATTCCGGCTGCCGCACAAGTTTGTCGACCATCCTATTCCGCTGTGATCCCGCGGGAATTTTTCACGCAGTCGCCGGTCGAATGTGCGCGGGCGTTGGTGGGGTGTGAGATCGTCTGGGGAAATTGCCGCGGGCTGGTCGTCGAATGCGAGGCCTATGCGGCGGTCGGCGATCCGGCGTGTCATACCTCCTCACGTCCTTCGGCTCGCGAATTCGTCGCGCGCCATCAAGCCGGTGCGGCTTACGTCTATCTTAACTACGGCATGCACTGGATGCTCAATGTGCTGACCAAGGGCGACGTGGATGGATTTGTCCTTCTCCGCGCGATCGAGCCACGCTGCGGTGTGTCCGCGATGCAGAGGCGGCGCGGCGGACGCACCGGCCGAGAACTCACCGGCGGTCCCGGGCGGCTGGCCGCCGCGCTGGGTGTGACCGGGCGCCACCACGGTGGCGATTTCTGCTCCTCGGCAAAACGCTGCTTCATGCGCGGTGAAAAGGTCGACGTCATCGCCGACGGACGCATCGGCATTTCGCGCGCGCAGGATTTGCGGTGGCGATTTTCTTTGGCCGGGAATCCGTTTGTCAGCGTTCAGCCTAGCAAAAAAGACAAGCCGCGGAAATAAATCCGCGGCTTGGTAAAAAAGGAGTTCCCCCCTTGCGTCGGCTTACTTGCTGTAGCTGACAGGAGCCGGAGCCGGCTTCGGCTTGCTGGCGCATGCGCCGAGGCTCAAAGACGCCGCCGCAACGGCGACGATGGCAATTACTTTAACGATAGTCATTCTTGGTTCACCCCCTTCTATGCTTAAATTCAGCAGATCAATCTGACACGCCTTGCGGCGGGAACAACGAAAATCATCGATCTCCGCATCAGCTTTTTCCATCCGCGGCCCTTTTCCTGTTTTTTTCAATGGTGACGGCGGCACCTTTTTTGATCAGGCGATAGAGCGCCGCCATGTCCCGGTTTTTGAGCCGCACGCAGCCGTGGCTGGCCGGGCGGCCAATAAGGATCTCTTGGTTCGTGCCGTGGATGTAGATGTAGCGGGCCAAGCTGTTGGCGTTATCCGCGTCCAAGCCGTCGAGGGTCAGGATGCGCGAAAGCACCAGGTCCTCCGCGCCGCCCGGCTTGGCCCTGCGTCCGGTGTTTTTGCGCGCGCGGAAAATAGTCCAGAGCGGCGCCGTGCCGCCGATCTTGCGGGCGATGCGGAAGCGGCCGGTCGGCGTTTTGTAGCTACCCTCCTGGCATCCGAGCCCGAATTGCGAGGTGGAAACGGGGAATTCCGCCACAATGGTCCGGCCTTGCAGCACCCTCAGCGACTGGCTGGCGACATCCACCACAATGGAGCGAGTCGGCCGGGGGCGAGCTTTCTTCTTCGCCATGGCGCCCTTCACTGGTATTTTTACCCGTTTTCCGATGAGCAGGAACTACCATGTAGCGATCGCGGGCGCAACCGGTGCGGTGGGCATCGAAATGATGCGCGTGCTGGAACGGCGGAATTTTCCCGTCGGCCGATTGACGTTGCTGGCCTCGGCCAAATCGGCGGGCAAGAAGCTCGATTTCCAGGGCGCGCCGGTCGTAGTGCGCGAACTGACAGCTGATGCTTTCGACGGCGTGGACTTCGCGCTCTTCAGCGCGGGTGGAAGCATCTCCAAAGAATTCGCTCCCTCAGCGGTCAAAGCCGGCGCGGTGGTCATCGACAATTCTTCCGCCTTCCGCATGGATTCCGACGTTCCGCTCGTCGTGCCGGAGATCAATCCCGAGGCCGCGCACGCACATAAAGGAATCCTCGCCAATCCGAACTGCACCACGGCCATCACGCTCATGGGATTGTGGCCGCTGCACCAGGTCTTCGGCGTGAAGCGACTCTGGGCTTCGAGCTATCAGGCGGTGTCGGGCTCGGGCGCCAAGGCGATCGAGGAATTAAAATCCCAGGTCGAGGCGCTGGCCCGCGGCGAGGCTGCGCCCCGCGCGGTCTATCCGTGGCAGATCGCCTTCAATGTGATCCCGCAGGTCGATGCGTTTTTGGAGAGCGGGTACACGAAGGAAGAAATGAAGATGGAAAACGAGGGTCGCAAGATCATGGGGCTCCCGGGTTTCCGCGCCTCGGTCACCTGCGTCCGCGTCCCCGTTTATCGTGCGCACAGCGTGGCGGTGAGTGCCGAGTTCGAGCGCCCCATCTCGGTCGCCGCGGCCCGCGCGGCGCTGGAAAAAGCGCCCGGCCTGCGCGTCGTTGATGAGCCTTCGCGCCACGGGTATCCCGTGCCGCTCAACGTGGCGGGCCAGGACGATTGCGAGATCGGACGACTGCGCGCGGATTGCGCGCTGGAGAACGGCTTGAGCTTTTGGATCTGCGGCGACCAACT
>JBAXCT010000226.1:0-4000 GCA_037141375.1 Chthoniobacterales bacterium
AGTAAACCGTGGCGGCGTGCAGGGATGAAGCGGCGAGCAGCGAGCTCCCGGCGAGGAACAGCACTGCGCTGAGCGTCGTTTTTGTCTTCATGGGTTCTCGTGCGATGTGAATGGGTAGATTGAGTGAAAAGTAAAATGAGGGGGATGCCGGGCCTGTAGCTGCAGATCTACTTGGATCGGCTCTCCCCACCCCGCTCGTGATCGACCACCAGTGACCAACCCTCTTAATGTCGGCGGATTCCGCAGATGCGTCTATTGTCGTAAACGGCAAAAACAGGATCCGGCACGAATGGCATCACCGTGCCGCAATAAGCGCGCGGATTGGCCTCCGGGAGGCCCAAGAGGGGCTTTTTCAAGACTCGACACCCGTCGTGCTCCGGGCCTTCTTGGCGGAGGTGCGGGCGATGATTCTTGCCTAAAACCCGATCCTCCCCACGGCCTGTTAGCGGGCGCTCGCGCGGACGAACTCAGGGAGGCGGCTGAACATCGCTTTGCGGCTGGCCTCGTGCTCAGGATAGGCGGCGAGGTTGGTCCACTCGTGCGGATCGGACTGGTGATCGTAGAGTTCTTCGTTGCCGTTACTGTAGCGGATGTAGCGCCAGCGCTCGCTGCGGACGCACCAGTGGTGCGATTTCTCTCCTTGCCCGGCATAGATCATGGACAGCGCAAAATCCGGCCCCTGCCACTCGCGTGATGCAGGGTTCTCTAAAAAGGGACGCATGCTGAACCCATCCAGCGGTTTGCCCTGTGGGTTTTTCCGGGTGTCACCCGTCAGCCCGCAGAGATCCACCAAGGTCGGATAGATATCGACGAGCCCCACTGGATGTTCAGCGATTCCCCCGGCCGGGCTCACTCCAGGAGCGCGGACTATGAGCGGAACTCGCATGCTTTCCTCCCACGGCGAGTCTTTGAAAAGGTAATCCTTTTCACCCAGATTGAATCCGTGATCGCTGGTGAGAATGACAATGGTGTTGTTCTTGAGCGGACTTTGATCCAGAGCCTCGAGAACGGTGCCAATATTGTCATCCACCGCCGCTGCGCAGGCGAGGTAGGCGCGTACATAGGATTTGAGACCATCCTCAGGGGTGGCATAGGACAGGCCTATTTTCTTGAAATAATCGATCCCCTTTTTTTGCTCCGTGAACACGGAGCGATAGTGGGTGTCCGCGGCGTCATTCTTCCTGATGACCGGCAGTTGCATGCTGGCGAGCGGAAACATGTCGAAATACTTCTTCGGTGCGTGCATCGGCGTGTGCGGCCGGACGAAGCCCACACCCATGAAGAACGGCTTGGGATGAGAAGATTCCGCTGCCTCGCGGGCGAAGGTCTTCAGCCGCTGTGCCGCCCAGTCGGCGACCTTTTCGTCGGGGGTCGCATCTCGCTTGTCATCGGCGGTGTAGTCCATTCGTTTGATCTTGCCCCACGTTCCGTCGATCCAGCCTCCCCCCTCTTTTTCGCCGAATGGGACGTCCGAGAGTGGCGCGAACGAGCCATCAATCGGGCCGATCGAACGGAAAGGCTCGGGAACGGCCGGATGCCCGACGCGCTTCTTCCCATCGTAGGCCATCGGCCCATAGTTAACGCCGTGGGGGAATTCATCCCAGTCGGCCAGGCGCTCGCTATGCATCATCTTGCCAGAGCCGACCACGATGTAGCCATTGCAACGGAAGTGCTCCATGAGCGTTCTCGACTGGGCGAGCACCGGATTCTCGGTCCAATTCTGGAAGTAAAGATTGCCGGAGGTATGCGGATAGATTCCGGTTAGGAAGCTAGCGCGTGAGGGCGCGCAGATCGGATTGTTGGAGTAGGCCCGCCGGAAGGACACTCCGCAGCTCGCGAGGGCATCAATGTTGGGCGTCCGCGACTGAGGGTGACCGCCCACCAGGTCCTTCAGGTGGCCGATGCTGGTGGTGTTGAGGTCATCGCAAACGATCATAATCACATTCGGGCGCGCCGGTGCGAGCGGGCTTGGAGTAAAAACGGCGAAAAGGGCAGCCAGAAAAAGGTTCATGCTGGCGTTTTTTATGACGGGAGGCCGGTCGTCAGTTGCAGACTGGCTTCGATCGGCTCTCCCAGCCACCTTGTGATCGACCAACATTCGCGACCCTTCAGAACATTGACGGATTCAGTAGATCCGTCTCTTGTGGTACACGGCAAAGACAGGATCAGGCCCAAAGGGGACTGTCGTGCCGAAATGAGCGGGCGGATTGGTCTTCGATTCCCTGGGAGGAGTCTTTGAACGAATCGACGCCCGTCGTGCTCTGGGCGTCCCTGCCGCAAGTGCTCCGAGACGCGTCAGGACTACCGGTATTGAGCACGAGGCCTCAGCGGCCGTCACTGGCCAGGTCAAGGGTCGGGTTCGTTCCGGAACCGTCGGTGGGATCGATCACAACCCCGAGCGGCTTCGCCGGCTGCGAGATGCCCGGTCCTGCCACTTCCACCCGATAGAGCCCCACCTGCATCATTTTCAGGTCCTGCTGATCCGCCGGGCGGTCGGCGACGGCGACGGCCATCATCGCCGCGCCGTTGGGCCCGGTTGTGCCCGTCGCCGGCTTGAAGGCAGCTCCGAGAAAGTCTTCCGGTACGAACCGCACCTCGCAATCCGGCACCGGACGTCCGTTGCGGGTGATCGTGCACGAAACGTCAAGCAAGCCGACGCCGGTTGAAAACAGCTGGGAAAACCGGGCGGTAATTTCAGCCTGGCTGAGCGCCTTGTCGCCGTCGGCATCCCACCGGGCCGCAACCGATCGCAGCGACGGCGTGTGTGCGAGTTCGGCCTCCTCGAGCCGCCCATCGCCATTGGCATCACAGGCGGCCACCGCAGCGGCGGCGGCAGCGGCAGGGCTCACGCTCGGGGCCGCCACCCGACCGGGACCGCCGAGGCCGCATCCCGGAGCCACCGTAAGGCAGCCTATCACCAGCACCGTCCGATTTGACAAACTTCGCAGCATACTCCACCTCGGAAAAAACTCGGCAGCAATTGATTGGCCTACGTAATGCCGCGTCAGGGCCCAGTGTTGCCGTCGGCGCGGTGGCTCGCTCCCCGCTGTACGGTCTCGGAGATGTCGAAACCCAGCGGCGTCACGTGGCCGTCGGCATAGGCCATCACCCAGGTCCCAGCGTGCGCGCTACCGAAGGCCGTGGAGTTGGCCACGCCGCTCTGATCCTCCATCGGCGCCGAGAATCCGGTGCGGTAGTTGTCATTATTCGCCCCGGTGCACCAGGTCTCGTTGTCGGCTGGATCAAGGCCGGTGGCGTAATTGACCGGATTGAGATACTTCTCGCCGATCATGTAGGTATGACTCGTGCCATCGGGGATGTTTTTCACGGCTACTTGGCTGCGGCAGAAACTGATCCCGGAGAACATCTTCGTCAGGCTGCATTTGCCCACCTTTGTGCCGAGCCGGTCGTTGCACCAGTCGTAGTTCGCGGCCTGCTCGAGTGATTCCGGACCGCCCGATTGCCACGTTGGCTGATTGACATTCTCATCGCCGCTGTTCATGGCGTAGTCGGTCCGACCTGCGACGTTGCTGCTCTCTGGATTTGGCGCTGCGTTATGGGCCACGACCGTGCCATTCTGTGGCTTCGGATAGGTGGTTGGAGCCCGCCGAGACGGACAGGTGAGCGTTTTGATCGGGCTCGTGACCGTGCGTCGGGCACCCTCCAGTTGCTGCTGGGTGATCCGCGTGCGGTCGCCATCTCCCGCCTGGTTGTATAGCCCTTGCTCTTCGATGAATGGAAGCGTGCTGAAGAGCCAACCGCCGGGCTGGTCCACGCCGAAGCCGCGATCGGCGTCGCCGACCCAGGAGTATCCCCAGCCGCCGGATGGAAAAAACCTTCGGGCGTCGTGATGGCTGATCGCCCCCAGGGCGAGATGCTTGAGATTGTTCTGGCACTGCATCCGGCGGGCCGCTTCCCGGGCACTCTGCACCGCCGGCAGCAACAGCCCGATCAGCGTAGCGATGATCGCGATCACAACCAGCAACTCCACGAGCGTAAA
>JBAXCT010000227.1:0-3981 GCA_037141375.1 Chthoniobacterales bacterium
ACCTAAGCCCCGCCCCCGCCTGGCCGCTCCACCGGAAGAGGAACCCGAACCTCCGCGCCCGAAGCATGAAACCGCGGAGACGCCGCGACCAAAAACAACCCCGCGACCGACGCTGCAGCACGAGGAAAAACCCGTGGAGCAGTTGCCGCGGCCACAGGAGGAGCAAAAAAATATTATACCTCCGCCCGAGGAGAAGATGCCCGTTCCGGCACCGGTCGTCCCGACACCATCTCCACTGCCTTCCCCTGACGCGTTGCCCGTGCCCGCAGCTCCGATCACAATCGAGAAGTCCGGTCTTGAGGAAGATCAGGGGCTGGAGCCCGCGTCGCAAAGCGGGCGGCGCGGGTTCTTCGGGTTTGGCGGCACGCGATTTAATTATCTCACGCGTTCGGTCCGTTCCGCCATCGATGGTGCGCCGGTCAAGCGCAGTCGCTGGCGCTACATCGTCGTGCATAACAGCGGCACGAGGCAGGGGAATGCGCGCATCTTCAACAATTACCACCGCAATGTCCGCCACATGAAAAACGGGATGGCCTACCATTTCGTCATCGGCAACGGATCCTCCTCCGGTGACGGCGAGATCGAGGTCGGCTCGCGTTGGGTCAAGCAGATCAACGGCGGCCATGTCGCCAGCGATTATCTCAACGACATTGCGCTTGGCATCTGCCTGGTCGGTGACTTTAACCGCGACAAACCGACCGAGGCGCAACTCGGTGCCCTCGACGAGCTGATCCGCTATCTGCGCGAACGCGTCGGCAAGGTCAAAGGGCACCTCTCCGTCGTCAAGGCCCATCGCGAAATCAACCCCAAGCCGACCGACTGCCCCGGTGACCGTTTTCCTTATCGCTGGTTGCACCGGAGGTTCGACTGATGCGCCTCGGGATCACCGGCGCAAGCGGTTTCATCGGCGCGCGCGCCGCCGCCATGGCGTCAGAACGCGGTTGGGAAGTTGTGTCTTTCACCCGCCGCCCGTCCCGCCCGTCGGACCGCCTGTTCACCTTGTCTGCGCCGCTCGACGTCGATGGCCTTGATGCGGTGCTGCATCTCGCGGGCGAACCGGTGCTCGGGCGTTGGACCCGCACGAAGCGCGCGCGCATCATGGACAGCCGCGTGCTTGGCACACGCTCCATCGTGCAGGGATTTGCGGCGGCCAAGAATCCTCCGAAAGTTTTGGTCAGCGGTTCAGCCACCGGATTCTACGGCGACACCGGTGACCGGGAAGTCGACGAGAGTTCCCCGCCGGGTAGCGGCTTCCTCGCTGATGTCTGCCGCGCATGGGAGGCCGAGGCGCAAAAGGTAAATAGTGCGCGAGTCGTACTGTTGCGTACCGGCTTTGTCCTCGGCCGTGACGGAGGAGCGATGAAACTTGTTCTCCCGGTCTTTCGCGCCGGGCTCGGCGGGCGCCTCGGTAGAGGCAGGCAATGGATGTCTTGTATTCACGTCGATGACGTGGCCGATCTGGCCCTGTGGGCCGTCGAGAACGAAACAATCAGCGGCCCGCTCAACGCCGTCATGCCTGCTCCCGTGACGAACGAAGAGTTTACGCGCGAGGTCGGCCGCGCCGTCCACCGCCCGGCCTTTCTTCCCGTACCGTCCATGCTCCTGCGCCTCGTCCTCGGGTCGATGTCTTCGATGCTCCTCGAGAGTTCGCGCGTCCGTCCCGCTGTGGCGGCACAAATGCGTTACGATTTTCGCCATACCACCCTGCCGGGGGCGCTGGTCGCTATGACCTGATCGCGGTTTATTCAGCTTGCCGATGGGACAAGGCCGGAAAATCCTCCATCTTTCCATGTTATCGCGTCCGCCGCTCATCGATCTGCACCGCCACCTTGATGGCAGCCTGCGTCTGGAGACGATCCTTGATCTCGCTCGCAAGCACGGGATTCCCTTGCCAGCCGACACGCTCGAGGAATTGCGACCGCATGTCGTTGTGACATCGCCTCAGCCCGGGTTGATCGAGTTTCTCGGGAAATTCAGGTGGATGACAGCCGTCCTGGCCGATTATGATGCCTGCCGTCGTGTGGCGCGCGAGAATGTGGAGGATGCACGGCACGAGGGTATCCGCTACATCGAACTCCGTTTCAGCCCGGCCTTCATGGCCGACGCGCACAATCTCGATCCCTCGCACGTGACTGCGGCAGTGATCGAGGGCGTGGCCGAGGGCGCTTCCGCCACCGGTATGCGGGTGAATCTCATCGGTATTCTCACCCGAACCTACGGGCCGGTGCGCGCGCGGCGTGAACTGCGGGCGTTGCTTGATCACAAAGCGGCCATCACCGCACTGGATCTGGCCGGCGACGAAAGCAATTGGCCGGCGGAACTTTTTATCGAGCATTTCAAGCAAGGACGTGACGCCGGCTGGCACGTCACCGTGCACGCGGGCGAAGCGGCGGGCCCGCAAAGCATCGTCACAGCCATCGACCGACTCGGTGCGACCCGCATCGGCCACGGCGTGCGTGCGGTCGAGGATTCCGCGGTGATGGATCTTTTGCGGGATAGGCGCATCGGCATCGAAGCCAATCTCACCAGCAACGTGCAGACCAGCACGGTGTCGGACTACGGCAGCCATCCGCTGAGAAAATTCCTCGAGGCCGGACTGCTGGCCACCATCAACACCGACGATCCGGCGATCAGCGGTATCAACCTCGCCCATGAGCTGAACATCGCGGCGCCCGCCGCCGGCCTCGACGAAGCCCAAGTCACGCAGGCCCTTCGCAATGCCTGGGACATCGCATTTCTCAATCCCGAAGAGAAGCAGCGCGTACTCTCCGATATTTAGGGCGCCGCGGCGTTTTCTGCGCTGGAATCGCCCTCCCCGTGTGCGCTAAATATCCTCATGCTTCGCTTTGTTCGGTGTCTCCTGCCGGTCGCCTTTTTTGGCCTCCAAGCACCTCTTTTCGCCTCACCACTGACCGCCTATGAGGCCCTGCTCTCGGTGCGCCGGGAGAAGGGCAATACGATCTTGTCCAATATTGTGGAAATGCGCGGCGTCGATGGCGATCCGCAGCCTGTGCAGTGGACTTTGCTTTTCTCGGATACGAACGCCCGCAGCGGAGTCCGCGAGTTTGTTGTCGGTAGCAAGGGCGTCATATCTGAGCGCGCACCCGTTCGACCGGATCGCCCTGCCGGATCTATAAGCACCATGGCAGCGTCTTCACTCAAATTGGATTCGAGCGGAGCCTTCACTACCGTGAACAAGAAGGCTATCGAATCGAAAGTCGGTTTTTCCGCGGTGAGTTATCACCTGAAAAATCAGCAGGGCGTGCCGGTCTGGAATCTGCGCTTGTTTGACGTGAAACGCGGCGAAGTTGCTTCCATGGATGTCTCTTCCCAAGACGGCTCAATTGTCTCGCCTTTACATAAAACGCCGGGAGCAGTTGCTGCGCCGCCTGCTTCCCCCGAAGATGAGCGTCCGCTGAGCGAGCGCTGGGTCGAGGGCGGGGGATTGGTTGGCCATGTCACGCGCTGGAGCGAGCGCACATGGGACGCCGCGACCAATAACGCGGCGGCCATAGGGCAAAGCGTGCAGTCGTTTTTTGTCGGCCGCCCGGAAGAAAAGAACCCGTAGCCCGGAGCATAATGCCGACTCAATCGGTGGCAAACATGTTGAGGTCACGGGATTTGGCGAGTCGATCGAGCCGGTCGGCGGGTTGTCGTTCGTGGCTACCGGTGGCAGGCGTATCCTCCAGCGGCGAAAAGACAAGTTGGAGCAGAGCGGCCAAACCGCGTAGCCTGTGTCCATGAATTCGATCATCTTCACTGCTGCCATCGGCTTGGTTTTTGTCGTCGGCCTAGTACTCCTCATTGTCCTCTTCAACTTTTTCGGCATCTGGCTGCGCGCCAAAGTCGCCGACGCACCGGTTTCCTTCGCGCAGCTCGTCGGCATGCGCTTGCGCCGCGTGCCGGTCGGCATGATTGTCGACAGTCGCATCACTGCGGTGAAAGCAGGCATCCCGCAAGGTGCCGACGAACTCGAGGCCC
>JBAXCT010000228.1:0-3978 GCA_037141375.1 Chthoniobacterales bacterium
CTGCCTCGTCGGTGATGTCGCGTTCGGCCGGATTGAGGACCTTCACACCGTCCGGGACAACCAGTTTCACCTTGGCTGCAAGCGGGGCGTCGACCGGGTTCGAGAGTTGCAGCCCGATCGTTTCCGGCCGGCCGGCCCGCAGCAGCGCACGCTCGCGGAAAGCGATGGTCTCGACGGGGTAATTGAGCAAATCTGCTTTCTCTTCGACCGGCGTGAACGTGACCTGCTCGAGCCACACCTCCGAGTAACGAGAAAGGCCGACGATGTCGCCGACCGATTCGATCCTCAGCTCGAAGTCTCCCTCACCGGGCCGCACCAACTGGTCAATGGTGTAGAGTTCAAGGTTTCGACCGGGCTGATTGTCAGGCGACTCGGGAAGGATTTCGCGCTGCATGGTCAGCGGGATGCCACCGATGGTGAGCGCCGGCTTCGGCGCCCAGTCCCCTCCCCGCCGCCAGGCGCGGAAGGTCAGCCGATAGGTTTGTTCCTGCTGGATCCCCTTGACTGTTTGCTTCACGCCGCCCGCATCTTCGATGTAGAGCGCGGTGGCCGGAGCCTTGCCGAATCCGGCGAGAGGCTTCGCGCCGGGAACAGGCGTGCGGATGAGTTCCCAGCCCGCAAGATTACCTTGCGCATCGGCTTCAAAATTCCCGTTCACCACAAGGTCGGTGGCGGGCACGGAGTCCGCGGGCGGAGAGCAAGAAGGGATGGAGATGAGCACGGGTAGGGCAAGGATGGCTGCGAACGCGGCGGAAAGCGGAAGATTATTCATGAGGAAGATTTCGAATGCATGGGATGAAGAGGAATCAAGTTTGATCCGGAGGAATGATGGGCAGATCGATCCACGCCAAGCCGATGCTCCGGCGCATGTGGCTCACACTGTCTCCCCCGGGAGCATCGTAAAGAATCGCGAGGCGGTCTCCCGCTTTGACGACGCCCGCCAGCCCAATGCACTGCTTTGACCATGTGCAGTTCTGTCCGTCGAGCACCACGGCTTTGTTTTTTGGGTCCCAGTGGTTCGGATCCTTCGTCCAATAGACCCACACAGCATCCGTATATTCCGTGCCGGGCCGATGTGGACATAATCTTCCTCCACGTCACGACTTATGCGTTGGGTTCCCCCGTTCTACCCGTGGTGCTGCCGGTGTAGCTGTTGGATCCTGCAAAATTCGCGGCCCCCGCTCCGCTCTTGGTTAGGCCTGCGGTCCCGGCCAGCGAAGCGTTAGCCATGACCGTGCCTCCTTGAAGATCGAAGTTGCCACCACTCTTGCTCAAGATCCCGTTTGCAATCTCCGTGGTTTTCCAAGCGTCCAGGTTTCCGGACGGCATCAGATGTCCGTGGGAGAGTAACGGAGGTAAGTGGAAAATGCCTCACGAACGGCATCAGCGACATGGCCGAACGTCATACTCACATGGTGCCGGTAGCCCGTGCGTCCGATGATGTTGAGTTTTTTCTGAAGTTCGGGAATGTGTGCGACTCCTGCGCAACCGAAGAAGCCCTCGGCAATCGGATCCGCGGTCATCTCGCCTTCGCCCAGATAGTAATGAAAAATCCCGTTTTCGGTTTTTGAGCTCGCGTAGGTCATCGGAGAAGCGGCGATGCGTCCCACATTCGGTCCCCATCCACATCCGGCGCCAAGCGCCTTGGCAAACATCGGATGATCGATCACCTCGCCTTTTGCCGTCATCAGATCCTGCGGGACGGGTCCGCAGTGGAAGAGGATGCACTTGTCGGGGTCGTCGCCGTAGTTGTTGTTCCAGTCGAGGCAGGTCGCCGGGGTTTCCGCGGCGAGACGCAGGGCATACATGGTGATGGCATTGCACATATCCACCTCGCAGGCCGCCGGGATGCCGCGGTTGTTCAGTTCACTCATCAGGAGACACGGCGCGATTTTTAGCTCCTTTTCCATTTCGAGCCAGCAGCGGAAGGAAATCGCGTCCATCCGGTATTCCGCGATGATGTCGTCGAGCACCACGGAGAGCCTGGCCATGGTATCTTGGGCAGGCGCCGGAACATTGGAACAATTTGCATACTGGGGCAAAAACTGACTGCGGGCCTTGAACTCCTCACGCGAAGTGTCAAAGGATTTGACCCGCAGAAAAACCTCGGAGAGGTCGAGCGTCTCGGTCGTGATCCCGTAGCGCTGGAGCGTGAGTTCGTCGAAGCGGACGGTCTTGAAGGCGGTCGTTCTCGCACCAATCGCGCCGACGGTCATGCGCTTCATTTTTCCCACCACCCGGCAGACGCCCGCGAACTTTTCGAGCTGGGTTTTGAACGTCTCGCTGGCCGGATGCGCGGTGTGTGGAGGAAACACCGTGTAGGACAGTCCATACTGGTAAAAGACATCCATGATGGAGAATTTTCCGCAGAAGGCATCACGCCGTTCCTTGAAGCCCATCTTGTCGAGCTCGTCGGGATAGGCCTGGATCAAGATGGGCACGCCGCAATCCAGCAGCGCAGTGACCGCTCCCGTCTCATCGCCAAAATTCGGCAGACAGAGGATGACCCCGTCGTATTTCCCCTTGTTCTGCTCAAGAAAACGCGCATAGACGCGGCCCTCATCGGGAGTCTCCACCGCCCCGAATCGGGTTGCGGATTCTTCGAGCAAAAGTGCGTTATAGCCGAGCGCTTCAACTTGGGCCTTGAGTTCCCGGCGGGCACCGGCGATGAGCGTTTCCGGGAAGAATCCCCGGTTTCCAAAATAGAGTGCGAAGGTGAGTGGTTGTTTTGTCATAGTATGAGGTGTTGGTGGAGGTTGCTGGAGATGTCGCTGCGAATGAGGTCGTTTTTTTGGCTGGGGAGAGCGGTTCGTCCTCCGACCCGGCCAGCCACGCGGGAGGC
The DNA here is from genome assembly GCA_037141375.1 of Chthoniobacterales bacterium. Taxonomy (GTDB): domain Bacteria; phylum Verrucomicrobiota; class Verrucomicrobiia; order Chthoniobacterales; family JACTMZ01; genus JACTMZ01. The sequence goes on from JBAXCT010000228.1 coordinate 2,843, forward strand.
CAGGAGCGAGCCGAATTCCATGCGCAGCGCCAGGCTCCATCCTTCGAGCACACCCACAATGTATCCGGCATGAAAGGCGTCGCCGCATCCGGTCGTATCCACCGCATCCACGACGAAGGCCGGCTGGTGAATGATCCCGCCCGCTTCGCGGTCGAGCGCCCAGCTTCCTTGAATCCCGTCGGTCACCAGCACTTGGCCGGGACAAAGATCGCCCAACGCGCGGAGCACATCGCCGGGCTCGCTCATTCCTGTCAGCCCCCTCGCCGCCGCCAGCGGAAGAATCGGATCGGTTCCCATGCCCAAAAGCTTTTTCAGCCGGTCTTGGTCTCCCGACTCAAAATCCAGAATGCTGCTGCACGGGGTTCCCGCCGCCGCTTCCAGCGCAGCCTCCGTGGCATCAAGGTCGTAGCTGTCCACCAGAATGGCCTTGGCCCGCGCGATCTCCGCTCGAGGAATGTCCGACGTTTGGAGATACCCGTAATTGTCCATCTGGATAAACACCGTCCGCGCCGCCGTGCGCGGATCAATCTCGACGAGGGCGATGGCCGGACGGGATGTCTCGTCACGAACGATCAGGGCCGTGTCCACTCCATTACTGCGGAACTCCTGAAGGCAGATCTCGCTGAGTGTATTGCTGCCAAGCCGCGCGACCATGCCCACCCGGTATCCGAGACGTGCCACGCCACAGCATCCGGACCCGACCGGCGCTCCGCCCTGAATCACCAGATCCTTCACGAACTGCTTGTCGTCCTGCGCCACCGATTCCGGCAGACGAACGAGCACGTCCACCGCATTGAGGCCGACTGCAATCAAGTCGTACGACATGCACGAATGAGACAATTGACCCAACGATAGGTCAATGGCTAATTTCCAGCTGCCACGATAAACATTCAAGTCCCCGTGCCACTATTCCTACGAGCAAACAAAGACCGGCGCCACGGAGATGCGCCGTGGACTGGGAGTCTCGCCGCGCAGGAGTTTGGTCAGGAGGCCAGCCGCTTTTTCGGCGACGAAGGCCGGACGCAGGTCCACGAACGGCAGGCGCGAGGGCATGGCCTGCACGAGCGGCGTGCCGTCAAAGCCGATCACCGGCCCCCTTTGCTCCCCGGCGGTGAGGAACCAGGCCAGGGCGCAGA
>JBAXCT010000229.1:0-3968 GCA_037141375.1 Chthoniobacterales bacterium
CGACTGTCCTCTTGCCTGAGGCATGGATGCTCTTCGCAAGGAGAAGCCATTCGCTGGCGAGTTCGGCCGCGGTCTCGAGTTTTGCGGCCATGTTACACGCAAGAGTATGCGATGAGCTATTGGTGCCCGGCCGGATCCTCGACCCGCTCGATGAGGTCGGCGAGATCGATGCTGGCTTTGCGGACCATTCGTTCGAGGCGGATGAAAATTTGCGCCGTGATGAATGCGTCGCCTGAGGCGGTGTGCCGGTCGTGCGGATCGACGTCGAACAGCGCGCCGAGATTGTCGAGGTCGAACCCGCGGATCTCGCGTCCTTCAAACGCCCCGCGCTCTTCGAGGGCGAGGGCGATGCGCATGGTGTCGAGCGCGGGATTCGGCAGATCCCGGCCAAGCCGCCGCGCGGCATGGGCCACGATCTTCTGATCGAAGCCGACATGATGACCGACGAGCACCGCATCGCCCACGTATTCGAGAAACCTGTTCACCGCCTGCTCTTCGGATTCACCGCTCGCCGCCTCCGCGGCGGTGATGCCGTGCACCAGTACGGCGGAGGTCATGCGCCAGTCGCTCAGGATGGCGTCGAATTCATCATCGAGGCAGATCTCCCCGCCGCGCACCGCCACCGCACCGATGGTTAAGATGCCGTCCTTGCTCGGATCGAGGCCGGTTGTCTCGCAGTCGAAGACGACGTAACGCGGGTTAGGCTTTGAATCCATAATGGTTCGCGGTAAAAGTGATCAAGGCGCCGATGTCGCGGAAAGCTGACTTGAGCTGCACCTGCTCCGTGCGGCTGAGCGTGGCGGGCCGGAGTTCGCGTCCGTCGTCCCCGTCGCGCAACCCCTGCACCGCGCGGAAATATTGCGCGACGCGGAAAGCGCGTGCGCCCTGCGCAAAGACATCCGCGCCCTGTGGAAAGCGCGGCGCCGCCGCGGCCAGACGTTCGAGCGTGCCGGTCGTGCGCGGGTCGCCGCCGTCGAGATTGAACACCCTCGCCACATCGCTGACCGGCCCGAGCGCATGGTCCTGCAGATCGATCGTCTCGCGGGCCAGGCCACCTGCTTCCACCGCGTATCCCTCGTAGATGGTGACGGGCGGCAGATTGCCGAGCGCGTCATTGGCCAGCAACCGGATGAAATTGGGTCGCGCCGCCATCTCCTCGCGCAGCGCGCCGAACACTGTTTCCAGCAAGGCTGGTTCGCCCGTGACAACCGAAAGATCGAAGAAAGGCATCTGCTTCCAGATTTCTTCGCCCATCGGATCGCGAACGAGAGAACGGAAAAATTCACTCCACTCGCCGACTGTGCGGCAGCGCACCACGGCGTCCGACGGATCCGCGGCGGGTGCGGCGGGAAATCCCGCGGCGGCGAGAAATTCATCGATGTGTCCGAGCAGTTCGCGCGTCCAGCCGCACGTTTTTTCGTCGTCTGCGGCCAGACCTGCGGCGGTCAGGTCGGCCGTGGTGAGGAGTTCCCCGCGCCCGGCCTTCCCGACCAAGGCCAACGCATACGGCCCGGGTGCTGGCCCGACTTTTTCGCGCGCCCAAAATTCCGCACGGCGGAACATGGTGCGCCGCGTCTCGGCGGCCAACCGGGTGCACCGCGGCACATTGTCCGGCGACGCCAAATCCCCCGCCAGCAGCAGATCCAACTCATCACCCATCGCACGCAGCGCAGGTGGCGAGGCGGCCTTGCGGATTTCTTGCACGAGAGCCAGCGGGTCTCGCCCCTGCGCCAACGAGACAGACTTTTCCGAAATCATTCCCAGCGCGCGGCTCTGCGGCGTGCCGTCCTCGGTCACGCAGAGGTGACGGATCCCTTGGCGGATCATCTCGAGCAGCGAGTCCTCCGGCGTGGCTTGCGGCGATGCGGTGATCACCGGACGGCGCATGATATCCCCGACCGGGGCGTCGGTCGGCACGCGGCCTGTTGCGATCTCGTTGCGCAGATCAGTTTCGGTCAGCACGCCCGCCGGTTTTCCGTCGGGCTCGACCACGAGAAAAGCCGAACTGTCCGCGGCGCACATCGCTTCCGCGGCCTCGCGCACGGACACCTTGGCCGGGCCCGCAACCAGACCTGCCTTGAGGCGAGCGAGATGTTCTTCCGCCCCTCCGCGCCAACCGGAAGGACCGTGGCTTTGCGTCGCGCCCGCCTCGATTTCCTCCGAGGCAAAATAAACCTTCAGAAACCGGCTGACTCGCGGCGACTCGGCGCAGATCCGGCTGAAGACGGAGGCATCGAGGGCGTAGAGGATCGAGTCCTCATCGACCAGCGCCGAGTCGGTGTGTGTCTCCTCGCCGAGCACGGCTCCCGCGCCGACGAAGTCGCCCGGTCCGCGCAGGTCGGAAAGCTTTTGCTCTTCGCCGCGCACCAGCCGCACCGATCCCTTGTTGATGACGTAAAAATAACGCCCGTGCGTGGTGCCTTGGTCGAAAAGAATTTCCCCCTTCTCCGAGAACTGGACCCGCCCCGACCGCGCCAGCTCCAACAAAGCCTCATCCGAGAGGTAGCTGAATGGCGGGAACCCCTTGAGGAAATCGGCGACGCGAAGGATGATGGCAGACGTTTTCAAAGCGCCCGCCATCATTCACGCTAGCCGGGCAAAACAAAGAAGAAACCCGTCTTCCCGGAAACCTCAAACTGCCGTGCTGCGATAGGGGCTCTGGAGCGCAACTTGATGATGCCGTCGTCTTTCAGGCGCTTCTCTTGGTAACCGTTCGTCTGTGACACATTGTGCACATATGGTACCCATCACGATCAGCGAGCTGCACATGAACGCGGGGAAATGGGTCCGCACTGCGGCGCCGGGTTTCGACCGCCTTCCGTGGCTCTCGGTCGATTCGGCCCGGTTTCTTGGGGATGATCGGCGCGGATCTATTACGACACGTCCTACCTTGCCAAGTGCTATCTATCCGAGCCGGGCAGCGAGGAGGTCAGGGGGCATGCGTTGAAAGCCGGTTCCATCGCCTGCTGCGGCATCGGCAGGGTCGAGCTTTCCTGCTACGCGGGCTTTGGGGTGGGAGGCGAGGGCGACGAGATCGTTGAACACGATGGTCTTGGTATCGATGAAGCCGCTCCGGGAGTTGCTTTTTTCCCGACGCGCTGTCACCCCAACAACTTGAAGACAACCTCTGGGGTATCGGCTTTGCTGGGAGAGCGGCGGTAGTCGCGAATGTTTCTCGTCACGATGAGCTGGGCGCCGAAGAGCATGGCGGCAGCGATTTGCATGGCGTCTTCCAAGTCGGCGAAACCCATGTCGAGCGCAGCGTGCATCTGTTCCCTACCTGTCCGGGGGACCTCGACAAACTCGAGAAGGTCGCGGATGAATTGCTCTGTCTTTCCCCTCATCATGTCGTTGAGGTTCGCCAGACTGTGCCATGCCACAGCACAGCGTCCGGGATTGGTTGAGGCCCACCCGAGCAACCGCCTCGCCGCCGTCGCGTGCGGTTCGCGGTTCAAGGCAAAATCGAGCAGCACATCGGTATCGAGGAGCAGGCGCATGAAACTCAAAGACCGTATTTCCGGCGCAGGTAGTCTCCCCGCGGTCCTTCAAGATCAGCCGACTCGAACTTGCCGGCCCACTTCGCGACGAAGTCCTTGCCTGCGGTTTTGCGCGGACTGGTCACTTCGGCTAACAGAGTCTCGACCAGTCCGGAAAAGCTCGTTCCGCGCGCCCGGGCAGCTGACTTTCCGTGGTGAGTGACCGCCCGATCCACGGTCAGGGTGACTCTTTCTTTCACAATGCACGCTCTAAGTAAAAGTGTGCATGTGTCAAGTTGAGTTGGCCCTCGGCGCTCTCTCGGCCGGTGCTCGATGGCTCAAACGTTGAACCGGAACTCGATGACGTCGCCGTCCTGCACAACGTATTCTTTGCCCTCGATGCGGAGCTTGCCGGCCTCGCGGGCTTTGCCTTGGGAGCCGAGCGTGACGAGATCGTTGAACGCGATGGTCTCGGCGGCGATGAAGCCGCGC
>JBAXCT010000230.1:0-3937 GCA_037141375.1 Chthoniobacterales bacterium
CACGACGAACTCCGAAACGATGGGCATGAGGTTGAGGTAATAGGAGTAGTTCGAGGCCGTCTTGGCGTAAGTGGTGCTGGAAAAATCGAAGCGGCCCTTCATGTGATTGTCATCGTTGAAAACCCTGATCAGGAGCCACGCGTTGATCACGTCTTCCACGCTGGAGAGCATGTGGTTCTTCTGTCGCCGGCTTTCGCTGTTCAGCGTGTCCTCCTTGGGACCAAGGACAATGTTGCCGACGAACCCGATGGGCAAAAGAAACGCCGCGGCTAGCCCGAGTCGCCAGTCGATAAAGAGGATCGTGATTATGCAACCGAGTGTTATGAGAACATTCTCCAAAAGCGTGGGCAGCGCGCGGGTTAGCGAGTTCTCCACACGGTCCATATCGCTGGAGAAGCGGGAAAGCAGGTCGACCGTGTCCAGGTTGGAGTAAAATGAAAAAGGCAAAAGGTTCAGCTTGGTCACCATGCCCGCACGAAGATCGCGCATGACCAAGGCGCCGGTCTTGGCCATGTACTTCGTTTGAAAATACGCGCCAACTCCGCAGACCACGAGCAGCACGAGCACCTCGGCCGCGACCAGGTAAAGCAGTTCCATCTGGCGGCTGGGAATAACCACATCAAAGACATTTTTGAAGATTAACGGATAAAAGGTGTAGAAGACGATCTGGGTGACAATGCCAAGCAGGACGATGACATATTGCCGGCGATAGGGCTTGAGCAGGCAGTTGTATCCCCTCAACAAATAGATGCTGTCGCTCAGGCTCTTGTTCATCAAGCGAGGCCCGGGCCGCGATGAGCGGAAGAGGTGAGGGAAGACGAGGAATCCATTGGTTTGCAGCCGCGAACCACTCGGGTGCCTTGCGGTCATCGTCATTCACCATCAGCAGCCCGCAGGGGGTCAAGCGGACCTTTGTTAAAAGTCCGTAACAACCCTTACGCACGCTGTCAGAAGTCGATGCGTTGACCCTCTTTGGCTGCGAGAATATCCAACGAGGATGTCGTCGGCACGAGGGACCTCGCCCGTTCCAGCATCCGGTCGATGAAGGTATCGTCGTGGAGTGGGTCGTGATGAAAAAGGACAAGTCGCCGGATCCCTGCTCCCAGAGCCAGGTCGACGATGCTATCGACACAGCCATGCCCCCACCCATGGCGGGCGTCCGCTTCCTCTGCTGTGTATTGGGCGTCGGCGACCAGCAGGGCCGCCCCCGCGATAAAACGCAGGATGGTCGCTTCATCTTTGCCGCCTGTCTCGTGGTCGGTCAGGAAGACAAAGTCTCCCGAATCTGCAGAAAAACGGTAAGCAAAGCAGCCTCCCGGATGGTTCGTCGGGCAGGCTCTGATGGCGACCGATCCCACAGTAAAAAGCATCGGGCCCGCGGGATCCAAATCCTGAAAGCTTATCGAGGCGGGCAGATCCGCCAGCGGGATAGGGAAGAAATGCCGCCCGTCCATTTGCTGGGAAAGCATTGCCTCGAGGGTGCTATTTTGCGGCTTTCGGCCGATAATATGGATGTGATTTTGCGGGCCGTAGGCGGGAGCGAAAAATGGAAAGCCTTGGATATGGTCCCAGTGGGTGTGCGTGCTGAGAATGGTCAAAGAAATGGGCGTCTCGCCGAATTCCCGCCCGAGCGCTTGCCCGAGGGGCCGCAGCCCCGAACCGGCGTCGAGGATGATGATTTCCCCGCCGAGCCTAAGCTCCAGACAAGTCGTATTTCCCCCGTACCGCACCGTCCCCGGCCCGGGCGTGGGAATGGATCCCCTGACCCCCCAAAATAGGACCGAGGAACGGTGGCCGTGTTCGGGGGAAGTTAAAGAATCCATGGAAATTCCGAGGGTTTCACCGCTCCTCCAAAAAGAACGTTTTGACCTGCCCTAGCCCCTTGCACTCGACAAAACCTCTCTCCTCAAGAGAAAAAGCTCCGCCGAGGGCGTCCGCGGTCTGCTCTGAAAGTTGGACGCGCCCCGGAAGGCCTGATGATTCCATTCGGCTGGCCACATTGACCGAATCGCCCCAAAGGTCGTAGGCGAACTTGATTTTGCCGATCACGCCAGCCACCACGGGGCCGGTATGAATGCCGATCCGCATGGCCCATTCCGTGCCCCTCGATTTGTTGATAATCTTGAGAGCATGCATCATATCCAAGGCTGCTTGGGCGACGACCTGCGCATGGTCCTGCCGATGCACCGGCAATCCACCCACCATCATGTAGCAATCACCGATTGTCTTGATTTTCTCGATGCCCCGGCTGACAGCAATCGTATCGAAGGCGGTGAAAATACCGTTGAGCATGGCGACGAGTTCGGCGGGGTCCGTTTTCCTGGACAATGCGGTGAATCCACACAGGTCGGCAAAAAGGATGGAAACGACGTCGTGCCCGTTGGCGATATTTTTTTCCCCGCCCTTCAATCGTCCGGCCACCGCCCCGGGCAAAATATTGAGAAGGAGGCGTTCCGACTTCTCCTTCTCCAACTCGACGAGTTCTTTTTCGGCCTGCAGTTGGGCAAACCGCAGTTTGTCCAAATCCCGCAGGCGCTTCTTCTCGAGGGATGTCGTGACCCGGGCACGAAGCAGGGTCAGATGGGGTGGTTTGGGGAGGTAGTCCTCGGCTCCAGCCTCGATGCATTCGACGGCCAACTCCACTTCCTCAGCAGCGGAGATGACAATGACCGGGATCCCTTTGAGACGGGAATCAAGATTGATTGCCGCCAAAACTTCGCGTCCGTTCATCTCCGGCATTTCCATGTCGAGAAGCATCAAGTCATAGGGTTTCTCCAGCAACTTGTTCACGGCATCGCGCCCGTTGACAGCTTCGGAAATATTGGTGAATCCCAGCCCTTTGAGCGATCGGGTCAGCGCTGCACGCATCATCCGGCTGTCATCCACAACCAATAGCTCCGCTTTGGTGAGCGATGAGGCGACCTCCTCCGGCTTGATCTCAGCCAAGGGGACGGTGGTTGGACTGGTGCAATCTAAATGCAAAAATTACGCGCTCCTGGGTTGATTTGTTCTACGGACTTGGAACCTAGCTGATATACGCGAAGCTTTAGCTGGAAGTCGACATCCCTTGAATCGCGCGTTTGGTTTCATGTCGCTGTATGGAAGAACCATGTGATCGGGAGAGTGGCTAATCGTTGGGCCGACCGGCAACTGTTGCATTCCGATCATGTCCTGAAGTGAGCGTTAAGTCTAAAACCGGTCTAGGCGGCAGGGGAGCCGGATGCTGCTCGGGAGATGAGCGGAAGAATTTTCCCGATTTTGGCAAGGAGCATTTGCTCGTTAAAGGGTTTGACGATGTAGTCCCGCGCTCCCAGACGCGCGACCGCGGAGATGATCGCGCTGCCCGATTCGGCGGTGAGCATGATGACCGGCGTGGCTTTGAGTGCTGCGTCCTCGCGCAGGCGCGAGAGCATGGTCAGGCCATCCATCACCGGCATGTTGTAGTCGAGGATGATGAGCTGCGGCCCTTTCTTCGCGGCCACGGCCAAACCCTCCTCGCCGTTGGATGCCTCGGAGACCTCGACGGCAAAGGGACGCAGGATGCGTGCGAGGAGCAGACGGATCGTCTTGCTGTCGTCGACGGTGAGAATTTTCGGGTCGCTCATGGTGAGGGAAAAAGCGCGATGTCCAAGGTCAAAGGATGCCCCGCGCAAGTCCAGTCGGTCCGGCAATGCTCGCCCTGCGCGGCGAAGGCATTCTCCGGCTGGTCGGAGCGCACCACCGGCGTCTGGAGGAGGCCGGGGAATCCCTGCTGCGAAAGCTCGAAGGACACACGCCCGGCCACCATGTTGCAGAGCTCGGCGGCAACATCAGCCAGTTCCTCGGGGGAGGATTCGCCGGGCTGCCGTCCGAAAAGTTGTGCCGCCGCCTGGGCTGCGAATGGCAACGGCATGGCTAGAGCGAACACGCCGTGCCACGATGACCCCGACCATGGCAC
>JBAXCT010000231.1:0-3937 GCA_037141375.1 Chthoniobacterales bacterium
GGACCATCGACTGCAGGTCCGCGGGCACCTGGTCCTTCAGCATGATCAGGTGACCTTGGACGGACACCATCTGCTTATCGTCCTCGAGCGCTCGCGCGCCGAGCCCGGTGCAATTGAAGACCAAAGCGGAGGGCAGATCGGCGAAGCTCGTGACCTTCCGCTGCTCGAACGTGACTTTGCCCTCGAGGTAGTCACGCAGGGACTTCATCATCCCGGCAGGGTCCATAAAGATGCCATCGTCGTATACGACCATGTCGCGCGTGGTCCCGTTCCCGAAGTCCAAGGTGATGTCCTTGGCCGGTTCCATGACCTGCCCGACGTAGGGTTCGAGTCCTGATTCCTCGCGGTTGTCGAAATAGGCGGGGTGTATGGATGCGCCCTTGGCGAAATCCGCGTTCGTGCCCTTGGCCACGGAGGCGAAGAACTTATAGGCGTCCACGCCGATCTTATCGATGATCTTCTGCATTTCCGGGGCGTTGTCCATCGACACCGGAGCCAAGAGACCGCCGGCGTTGTGCGAGGTGAGTCCGTCGAACCTCTCGGCAACGACAGTAACATTGGTATAGCCGCGCTTGACCAGTTCGTAGGCGGTGAACAATCCGATCACGCCTGCGCCCACCACCGTGATGGGCGCGTCCTTGGCCAGAGCCCGACCCTGCTCGGACTGTTGAGCCAAATCGACCACATAACCCGCCGAGCCCGGAGCCAATGTCCAACCACTGCCGCCGTGTCCGTAGTTGTGGGCGATGAGTTGCTTGCCTTGGGCTTCCACGCTCAAATTCGGCGAACCGTGGCGCATTGGCCGGTAGCAATGGACTTTTTTGCCGAGGTAGGCGCTACCAAGTTTGGGCGGGGTCATCTTGCGCGTTCCGCGCGCAGCCGACCCGGCAGGCGAGGCGGAACTCGGCGACGCCGCACTCTGCTCAGACGTGCGCGCCAAACTATCTGAAGCGAGGGCCAGGCCCCCGATGGTCATGGCTACCTTGGCGACAAACTCGCGGCGGGAGATCTCGGTGGAGGGTTGGTGGGTGCGGGGATTCATGAGAGTTGTTGGGGTGGAGGGCGGGTGATGGTTGTCGTTTAACAATTCCAGATCGTGTTTTCGGGAGTCAAGCCCGTTTGAATCACCAAATCAGCTCGCAACCCAGGCTTGATGGAAAATCTTCTGCATGGGATCAGTTCCCGTGCTTTTTGGCGTACGCCAGAAGCCATTGTGTGCCTTTAATGAACTTGAGTTGATGAAGCTCGGTCGTCCGCGCACCCCAGCCAAAGCGTTCCGCGCTTGCCGGCGGAATCCAAGCTCAACGGCTGGAAGCCGATGCCGCTTTTCTGCCGCGCAGAGCAGTCCAAAAGCAAGAGGACACCGGTTTAAGTTTGTTCGTGTCCGTAAGCGCGGTCGCCGGCACTACCGATGATGTAGCTGCGCTGTCACCGGCACCGAAAACAACAGAGGCTACGACATTTCTTAAACGGCTCGCAGCTAACAGTCGGCGCTCTCGTAAGCCGCGTCGACCCGGTCGGCCGCCGCCTCGAGTTGCAATTTGAGGTCGTGCAGCGCGTCCCAAGATTGCGCGATGTCCGGACCCCATTCTCCCTCCAAGCCTTGCAGCTTGGCATTGGGCGAGGGGTGGCAGGCGAGGTTTTCTTCGATCAGGCACGCAATGGTCCGCAGGGCGGGCCCATGGTAGGGGAGATGCAGATCCAAACGGTGCGATATCTTCGTTGTCTTCGGCATACGTCTGGAATGTTTCACCGACCCGGCCGCGGCGCAAGCGGCAGTCGCTACTTTTTTTCCGGTGCGGCGAGGCTGGCCAGGAGTTCGGGGTTGATGTCTGACATATTCAGGACCGCCGCATCGGCCGAGCTCAGCATTTCGATGGGGTTGGTCGTGGCTACAGCCAGCACGGGCATGCCCGCGCGCTGCGCCGCCTCGATGCCGACGAGAGCATCCTCGATCACGACGCATTCGCTTGGCGCGAAGCCGAGGCGCTCTGCCGCGAGCAGGAAGATCGAGGGGTCGGGCTTGCCGTGGGTTACTTCCTCGCCGGAGACGATGACGGCAAAAAATTCGCGCAGGTGCATCAAATCCAGAGGGAGATCGAGATTGGGGCGCGCGGTCGAGGAACCGATGGCGCAGGGGATGCCCTGCGAGCGCAGGGCTTCGAGCAAACGGCGCACGCCGGGCAGGGGCTCGATGCCATTTTCGCGGACCAACGAGCGGTAGATCGCCTCCTTCTCCTCGGCGAGAAGGTCGACCTCCGCGGGCTCGCTCGCCCAGCCGAGGTCGGGGATGATTACATTGTTCTTTTTGCCGAAACCTCGTTTGAAGTGGTCCGGAGGAAGAAGAAGGCCGCGCTGCGCGGCGAGGATTTCCCAACTTCGCTCGTGGTGGGCGGAGGAGTCGACGACCACGCCGTCCCAATCGAAGATCACTGCGCGAAGCATGGGCCGCCTCAGAATCCCGCGTCTGTCACCGCACCCTGCGACGCGGTGGTCACGTGCGCGGCATACTTGGCGAGGACTCCGCGGCGATAGCGCGGCTTAGGTTGCTTCCACTTGGCGCGGCGCTTTTGGATTTCCGCCTCGGGGACGCCGAGGGTGAGCTGGCGCTTCACCGCGTCGATCTCGATCGCATCCCCGTTTTTGACCAAGGCAAGCAGGCCACCATCGAACGCCTCGGGTGTGATGTGGCCGACGACAAAGCCGTGGGTTCCACCGGAGAAACGTCCGTCGGTGATGAGGGCCACGTCCTTGCCGAGGCCCTTCCCCATGACGGCCGAGGTCGGGGCGAGCATTTCGCGCATGCCGGGTCCGCCTTTGGGTCCTTCGTAGCGGATGACAACGACATCACCTTTTTTCACCGTGCTGCCGAGGATCGCGGCGAGCGCGGATTCCTCCGACTCGAACACGCGGGCCTTGCCGCGGAATTTCTCGCCTTCCTTGCCGGAAATTTTCGCCACGCCGCCGCCGGGGGCGAGGTTGCCGTAGAGGATGACAAGATGGCTGTCCTTTTTGATCGGATTCTTGATCGGGCGGATGATCTGCTGACCCTTGGGGTAAGGCTTGAAGCGGGCGAGATTCTGTTTGAGCGTCTTGCCTGTCACGGTGAGGCAATCCCCGTGCAGCAGTCCGGCGGAGAGAAGGTCCTTCATCATCGGCACGATGCCGCCGATGGCCACGAGTTCGGACATCAGGTATTTGCCGCTGGGTTTGAGGTCGGCGAGGACGGGTACGCGGCGGCCGATCTTGGTGAAATCGTCGATGGTAAGCTTGACGTTCGCGGAGTGCGCCATCGCTAGCATGTGGAGGACGGCATTGGTCGATCCGCCGAGGGCGATGAGCGTGGTGATGGCGTTTTCGAAGGCCTCGCGCGTCATGATGTCGAGTGGTTTGATGCCGCGCTTGAGCAAATGCAGCACCGCGGCTCCCGCGTCGCGCGCATCCGCGTTCTTGTGCGTTGAGACGGCCGCTGGGCCGAGCTGTTCGGCAGGCTCATGCCCATGGCTTCGATGGCGGAGGCCATGGTGTTGGCCGTATACATTCCCCCGCACGAACCGGGACCCGGGATGGCGCAGGCCTCGATCTTCTGCAGTTGCCGGTCGTTGATTTTTCCGGCGGCGCGTTCGCCCACTGCCTCGAAGACGGAGACCACGTCGAGGTTACGCCCGTTGAGGCAGCCGGGCAGAATCGTGCCGCCATAGACGAAGACCGCCGGGCGGTTGAGGCGAGCGATGGCGAGCATGCAGCCCGGCATGTTTTTGTCGCAGCCTCCGATTGCGACGAAGCCGTCGAAGCCCTCGCATCCGACCACCGTCTCGATCGAATCGGCGATCACCTCGCGCGAGACGAGCGAGTATTTCATCCCCTCGGTGCCCATGGAGATGCCGTCGGAGATGGTGATGGTGTTGAAGATGGTGGCCTTGCCGCCGGATTTGTT
>JBAXCT010000232.1:0-3918 GCA_037141375.1 Chthoniobacterales bacterium
CTGACCATGAAAACATCGCCGTGGGCGAAGTTGATCATGACCAGCACGCCATAGACCATGCTGTAGCCCAGCGCGATGAGCGCGTAGATAGAGCCTAGCTGGACTGCGTTGATCGCCTGCTGCGCAAAGTAGTCCATGCGGCGCCGATTGCGCCGATCAGGGCTGCGCGTTGGTTACCCAGACGAACTGTCCGTCCTTGATCTGCAGCACCACGGCGCTCTTGATCGGGTCGCCCGAACCGGGTTCGAATTTGAATGTTCCGGTGACGCCTTTGTATTCGCGGATCTGGGCGAAGGCCTCACGCACCGCCTCGCGGTCGTTCTTACCGCCCTTTTCGAGCGCCTCGACGAGCAGCCCGCAGGCATCGTAGGTCAGAGCGGCCACATCGTCGGGCGCCTGACCGTATTTCGCCGTGTAGTCGGAGACGAATTTCTTGGCCTCGTCGGTGGCAATCTGGGTCGAGAAGTGGTTGCAGAAATACGAGCCCTCGAGATCCGCGCCGCCGAGCTTGATGATTTCGGGCGAACTCCAAGCGTCGCTGCCGACGAACTGCGCGGTGATGCCAAGGCGCCGCGCCTGCTGGGCGATGAGCGGAACATCGTTGTAGTAGGTGGGCAGGAAAATCACATCCGGTTGGGCCGCACCGATTTTGGTCAACTGAGCGGAGAAATCCTTGTCGCCGGTGGTGAATGTTTCGAAGGCGACAATCTCTCCCCCCTCGGCGGTGAAGGTGTCCTTGAAAAGCGTGGCTTGGGCAAGCGGGGCCTCGGAGGAAACGTCATAGAGTACGGCAGCCTTCTTCGCCTTGAGGTTGTTGAGGGTGAACTTGGCCAGCACTTTCGCTTGAAAGAGGTCGGTGAAGCACGCGCGGAACACATAGCGTTTCGGTACGCCGGCAGTCGTGTCCATCGTGGTCTTCGGGTTGGTCGACCAAGGCGAGATCATCACGCATTTGAGGCTCTCCGCGATTTCGCCCGCAGGGATGGCGCAGGCGCTGGAGTTGGGCCCGACCATGGCCACGACTTTTTCCTGAGAGATGAGTCGCTGGGCGGTGGCGGCGGCCTGGTCGGCTTTGGCACCATTGTCTCCGATGATAAGTTCGGCCGGCATCGGGCCGGAGGCCAGGCTCACGCCGCCGTCGGCATTCAGCTTGTTGAAGAACATTTCGGCGGCATTTTTGCTCGAGGCGCCGACGGCGGGGATGTCACCGGTCAGTTCGAGGTTCATACCGATTTTGACCGAGGGCTTGCTTTCCTTGCTGCAGCCCGCGGGGCCAAGGAGAAGAGCAAGAGCGAGAAGATAAGGAAGTTTTTGGCGCATGATTTGAGTGGTCTTTGTAGGGAAGCGTTCCCGTGCCAGCAAGGGAAAATGGCTTGGCCGAGGCTCTGGTCAGGGGGGAGGGATGAGCAGACGGACCTTGGGATCCAAGGCGCGCCGGTCCGAGTAGATAAACGGCGGTGCGGTCGAGAGAATCTCGTAACCGGTCAGGACAAATTCGGGGTAGAAGCGGTTGCTGGCGGGTTCGTAGACCTGCCCGCCGGTAAACCTCCCCTGCAGTCGGTACTCGGTGTTGTTGTCGATCCCCAGATCGCCCTTTTCGCGGTCGGGGGCGAGCTTGGTATTCTCATTCATCATGACGAGCTGCGATTCCTTCCACGGCTGGCCCGGACGTCGCACCCAGCCCCACATTTTGTAGTCCCTCTTGTAGTAGCGGCGGCCGATGTAGTTATCGCCGGGTACTTCGGTCCTGATCGCAGCCGCCACCGAGGGACTCACCCTGTTGCTGGTCGTGGTTTCACAACCGACGAGTGCGAGAATGGTGGTCGCGGCGAGCAGGTTGATGAAGTGGCGGCGGAGCATGAACGGAAGGCTAATGGGGCTGCGGCGCTGGTCAAGGTAACCTGCGCGGCTGGCTTCGGGGCATCGTCCGTGGCATGGTGGACTCGTGATTTCCATCCTTGGAGAAACATTAGGCTCACTGACCGAAGTGCTGCACGATCTCGGCCACAAGCCGTATCGCGCGCGGCAAATCATGGATTGGCTGCACCAGCGCAAGGCGGACAGCTTCGAGGCCATGACCGATCTGCCGGCGGAATTGAGGGCGCAGTTGGCGGAAAAATTTCCCGCGATCCGGCTCGAGGCGGTGCGCTTGAGTGGATCCAAGGATACGACGCGCAAATTTCTTTTCCGTCTGCCCGACGGACAATTTATCGAGAGCGTTTTCATCCCCGCCTCGCCCGCGCTCTACGGGGAGACATCCGACCGCAAGACCCTCTGCGTGTCGACCCAAGTCGGCTGTGCCTATGGCTGCAAATTCTGCGCGAGCGGACTTCGCGGATGGAAGCGCAACCTCAGTGCCGGGGAAATCGCCTCGCAGGTTAGGCACGCCGAGCAGGCCACGGGTGAGAGGGTGGACAACATCGTCTTCATGGGCATGGGCGAGCCGCTGGCCAATTTTCCGAATCTCTCGACCACGATTGAAATCCTCAACGCGCCATGGGGATTCGGCATCGGCGCGAGGCACATCACCGTTTCCACTAGCGGTCTCGCCCCGCAGATCCGGCAACTGGCCGACCATCCCGTCCCCGTGCGCCTCGCCATCTCCCTCCACGGGGCGACCGACGAAGTGCGCGAGCAGATCATGCCGGTGAACAAAAAATACCCGCTCGCCGAGCTCTTCGATGCCTGCGCGTATTTCACATCGCGGCGCAAGCAGAAGCTCGGGTTCGAATACATCCTCATCGCCGGGGTCAACGATGGGCTGGAGCAGGCACGGCTCCTAGCCATGCATGCCCGCCGCCTCAACGCCAAGGTCAACCTGATTCCCTACAACACGGTGGAGGGTTTACCCTGGAGTCGCCCCGGCGAGGCGCGCCAGCAGGAGTTCGTCCGCACCGTCCGCGCGGGCGGCGTGGTGGCCACAATCCGCCGCGAAAAGGGCCACGACATTGACGCCGCCTGCGGGCAACTGCGGCTGCGGGCCGAGGACGAGCTGGCGGCGGCTTCCTGAAGTTGCCAAAAGCGCCCGGCAAACGTATCAATGTCCGCTATGTCCACCGTCCTCGAATCCCCCGATGCTGCCGCGCGCACCCGCGCCATCGAGGCGCAGGCCCGCGAGAAGGGGGAACTCCTCGGCGAGACGATGACCCTCAACATGGGGCCATCGCACCCGTCGACCCACGGCGTGCTGCGCATCGTGCTCGAGTTGGACGGCGAGATCATCACCAAGGCCGATGCCGACATCGGTTACCTCCACCGCGGCGACGAAAAGATCGCGGAGAACATGCAATACAACCAGTTCGTGCCCTACACGGACCGTCTGGATTACCTCGCGCCTCTGGCCAACAACGTCGCCTACGCGCTGGCGGTGGAAAAATTGATGGGCTGGACGCTGCCACCCCGCGGCCAAGCCATCCGGGTTGTCTGCTGCGAGTTGGCGCGCATCTCCTCGCACCTCCTCGGCATTGGGGCCTATGCGATGGACATCGGCGCGATGACCGTCTTCCTCTACACCTTCAAGCACCGCGAGGTCGTTTACAACCTCACCGAGCAACTGACCGGCGCGCGTTTCACCACCTCGTATACGCGGATTGGCGGGATGACCCGCGACATGCCGCCGGGCTTCGCTGATCAGGTGCGCGACTTTATCGACGGGCTGCTACCCAGCCTCGACGAGGTCGACAAGCTGCTCACGCGCAATCCGATCTGGCTCGACCGCACGCGCGATGTCGGCGTGATCAGCAAGAATGACGCCATCGCCTACGGTCTGACTGGTCCCAACCTGCGCGGCTCCGGCGTGGACCACGATCTGCGCAAAGCGCATCCTTATCTCGGCTACGAGCAATACGACTTCGAGGTGCCGATCGGTACGGTCGGCGATTGTTTCGACCGCTACCTCGTCCGCATGGAAGAAATGCG
>JBAXCT010000233.1:0-3884 GCA_037141375.1 Chthoniobacterales bacterium
GCGATCGAGCCGTCCGCGTAGACGATCATTTTCGCGCCGGCTTGCCGTGGCACCGATCCCGCCGTGGCAGCAACCGTGGCAAGGGCGCAGGCTCGGCCGGCGCGACGGGCTTCGAGGAGTTCGTCCAGCAGGTCGCTCACGGATCGGTCAGTCTCCGAGGCGGCGGAAGCTCTCGTCGAGGACTTCGAGCAGGAAGTCGGCGTCGGCTTCGGTCAGGCACATGGGCGGGGCGAAGCGGATGGTTTGTCCGCGCAGACCGCCCTTGCCGAGCAGCAGCCCCATGTCGCGCGCAGATTCCAGTACCGCGGCGCATTCCGCCGTGGCCGGTTCCTTCGTCTGGCGATCCTTGACTAATTCGATGCCGAGCATGAGTCCCTTGCCGCGCACATCGCCGATGATCGGATGCTTATCCTTGAGCTTTTTCAGCCCGTCGAGGATGCGGTTGCCGATCTTGTGGGCGTTGGCCTGAAGATTTTCTTTCTCGATCACCTCGAGCACGGCTTTGCCCATTGCACTGACCACGGGATTGCCGCCGAAGGTGTTGAAGTGGACCTTGCCGACGAGGGACTGCGCGATCTCGGGCGTGGTCACCACCGCGGCAAGCGGGCAGCCGTTGCCGATGCCCTTGGCCATGGTGACGATGTCGGGGATGACGCCCTGCGTCTCGAACCCCCAGAAATGCGTGCCGGTGCGGCCGAAGCCGGTCTGCACCTCGTCCGCGATGCACACGCCTCCTGCGGCACGCACATACTCGTAGACCTGCTGGAGGTAGCCTGGGGGGAATTCTACGAATCCGCCCACGCCCTGGATGGATTCCGCGATGAATCCGGCGATCTTGCCTGGCGTCGCGTAGTCGATGAGTTCCTTCACGTCGTTGGCGTATTTCGCTCCGGCCTGCGGGTCGTCGTAGCCGAACGTTCCGCGGTAGGGGTAGGGCGCGAGCGCGTGATGGAAGCCGAAGCCGTGCGGCACATTGTATTTCCATGTGCTATGCGCAGTCGCGCCCATCGTTGATTGGTTGCCGCCGTGGTAGGCGTTGCGCAGGGCGATCAGGTCGTAGTTCCCCGTGGCGGCGCGCGCCATCATGATCGCGAGGTCGTTGGCCTCGGAGCCGGAATTAACGAAGTAGCACATCTTCAGTTTGCCCGGCATCTTCGAGGCCAGCTTCTCCGCGTATTGCGCGACGTTCGGGTGCAGGTAGATCGTGGTCGAGTGCTGGTAGATCTCGCTCTGCTTGTTGCCGGCGGCGACGACGTGCGGATGGCAGTGGCCGACGCTCACCGTGACGATCCCGCCGAGCCCGTCGAGGTAGCGCTTGCCCTTCTCGTCCCACACATACTGCATCGACCCCTCCACGATCATGAGCGGCTTTTTGTAGTAGAGGAAAATCCCGGGATTCATGAACTCCTTGCGCAGGGCGAGGACCTCGTCGGCCGAAGGTCCGGCGTAAGGCAGGGGTTGGTGACTTGTGGCGGGGAGGGTTGGTGTTTTCATCGGTTTGGGAACATGGGCCGAATCAGACTATACAGGCCGAAGCCCAGAGCGAAACCGACAAACCATGCATAGTTGTAGCCGGCCACGATCCACGCGGGGAAATCCGCAGCCGGGAGCATCTTGATCGTGACGAGGAAGCCGGGAAGATTCGGCAGCACGGCGAGGAGCAGGACGCCGAAGCCCACCAGGCTCACGCCCCCGGTGTATCGGTAGATGCCGTGCGTCTGGTAAAGCGCGGCCGACACGAGTTTCTTCCGCCGCCACACGTAGTAGTCGGCGATCATGATGCCAGCGATCGGGCCGAGCAGCGCGCTGTAGCCGATGAGCCAAGTGAAAATGTAGCCGCTCGGATCCTGGTAAAGTTTCCACGGCATCATCAGGACGCCGATGCATGCCGTGATGAGTCCGCCCGCGCGGAAGCTGATGTGCTGCGGCGCGAGGTTGGAGAAATCATTGGCCGGCGAGACCACATTGGCCGCGATGTTCGTGGAGAGCGTCGCCACGGCCAGCGTGACCAGCGCCAGCGCCGATACCCACGGGTGGCCGAACTTCGAGATGACCTGCACCGGGTCCCAGATGGCCGTGCCAAAGATGACGACCGTCGCGCTGGTCACCACGATGCCGATGAATGCATAGAAGGTCATCGTCGCGGGCAGGCCGAGCGCCTGTCCGACGACCTGGTCGCGCTGCGAGCGGGCAAAGCGCGAGAAATCCGGGATGTTCAGCGAGAGCGTTGCCCAATACCCGACCATCGCGGTGAGCCCTGCACCGAACACCGGCCAGAATTTCGCCGCGGTATCGAGGGTGGCGGGTTTGCTGAAGATCGGACCGAATCCGTCCGCCGCCTCATAAGCCCACCAGACCAGCGCCACGCCGACCAGCAGCAGGAACGGCGCGCTCAGCGTCTCCATCCACTTGATCGACTCCATGCCGCGGACGATGAAATACACGTTGATCGCCCAGAAGAGCAGGAAGCAAAGAAGCTCGCCGGGAGAGATGCCGAGGACCGGAAGGTTTTGTTTGTCTGCGGGATTGAATCCGAACATCACCGCGGCCGTCGCATAGATCGCCGCGCCGCCGACCCACGTCTGGATGCCGAACCATCCGCAGGCGACCAGTCCGCGCATCAGCGCCGGGAGGTTCGAGCCGAGCGTGCCGAAGGACGCGCGAAGCAGCACGGGGAAGGGGATGCCGTAGGCCGTGCCCGGATGCGCGTTGAGCGTCATCGGGATCAGCACGATCACATTGCCGAGAAAAACCGTCAGCGTGGCCTGCCACCAGTTCATCCCCTGGCCGATGAGGCTGCTGGCCAGCGTGTAGGTCGTGATGCACACCGCCATGCCGATCCAGAGGGCGGCGACGTTCCAAGTGGTCCATGTGCGTCGGTCCGGCGGGACCGGGGCGAGATCCTTGTTCCACAGGCGAGGATCGTGAGTTTCGGGATGGGATGACATGCGGCGGGGTGGTTGGAGCCACCTTCTCCCTGCCGGATTAATAGCCTGCCCTCGTCATGGCAAGGGGCTTTTCCCACCGAGCCCGTACTGCGGGTGGCCTCACTCTCCCCGCACGCGGGCCACGGCCTTCTGCCAGCCGAGATAAAGCGCGCGCCGCTCGGCCGCTTTCATCTTCGGCCGGAACACACGCTGCACCTTGCGCACCGACTCCAGTTCGCGCGAACTCTTCCACAGCCCCGCACCCACGCCGGCGAGGAACGCCGCGCCGGTGGCCGTGCTTTCGATCACCGTCGGACGGTCCACCGGCACGCCCAGAATGTCGGCTTGGAACTGCATGAGAAAATTATTCGCCGCGGCACCGCCATCGACCCGCAGCGTGCGGAGTGTTTTTCCGGAGTCGGCCGACATCGCATCGACCACATCGCGCGTCTGGTAGGCCAGGGACTCCAGCGTTGCCCGCACGATATGATCGGCATCCACGCCGCGCGTGAGCCCTACAATCGCACCGCGCGCCGCCGGATCCCAATACGGCGCGCCCAGCCCGGTGAAAGCCGGCACGACATAAGTCCCGAGCGTCGAATCCACACGCTTCGCCGCCGCCTCGCTCTCCGACGCGCGGCTGATGACGCCGAGCCCGTCGCGCAACCACTGGACGGCGGCCCCCGCTACGAACACGCTCGCCCCGAGGGCGTAGTCGAGCCGGTCGCCGGTTCCCCACGCAACGGTCGAGAGCAGCCCTTGGGAGACGCTCGGCGCACTCCGCCCGGAGTTCATCAGGATGAAGGAGCCGGTGCCGTAGGTCGCCTTGGCCTCACCGGCTGAGAAGCACGCCTGACCGAAGAGGGCCGACTGCTGGTCGCCGAGGATCGCGGCTACGGGAGCACTGCGGCCGGCGAGGCCAAGGCGACCTACGGCACCGGCTCCTTCATCCTGATG
>JBAXCT010000234.1:0-3847 GCA_037141375.1 Chthoniobacterales bacterium
GTCGTGGCGATCTCGGATATTGCCGGAGCCTACCCCTACCCTCCAGAGGTCCGCTTCGAGGTGCCGCAGGCGGATGTGGCCTCGTATCTGCGCGCGGCGAATTTTCTCAACATCTCCCACACCGATGTGCTCTGCCTGCAGCACGAATTCGGCATCTTCGGCGGTCCGGCGGGCAGCCATCTGCTTGCCTTCCTGCGCCGGGCACGCATGCCGGTGGTAACGACCCTGCACACAGTCCTTCTCGAACCCGATGCGCAGCAAAAGCGAGTTCTGGAGGAGTTGATCGCGCTTTCCTCTCGCGTTGTCGTTATGGCCGGGAGAGCCCGCACGATGCTCAAGGATGTTTACGGCGTGCCGGAGGAGAAGATTTCGCTCATTCCCCATGGCATCCCGGACACGCCCTTCACCGACCCCAGTTCCTACAAAGAGCAATTCGGGGTGACCGGACGGCCGGTCATGCTCTCCTTCGGACTGCTCTCCCCGAACAAAGGGATCGAATACGTGATCCAGGCGCTGCCGGAGATCACCCGCCAGCATCCGGAGATCATCTATATCATCCTCGGCGCCACCCACCCCAATCTGCTGCGCGAAAGCGGCGAGGCATATCGGCTCATGCTCGAGCGGATGGCACGGAGGTCGGGGGTGGAAAAAAACGTCAAATTCGTCAACCGCTATGTCTCGAACGAAGAACTCTGCGAATACATCGGTGCGGCGGACATCTACATCACACCCTACCTGAGCGAAGCGCAGATCACTTCCGGCACCCTCTCCTATTGCTACGGGGCGGGCAAAGCCATCGTCTCCACCCCTTATTGGCATGCGGCGGAACTGCTGAGCGACGACCGTGGGTGCCTCGTTCCGTTCCGCGATTCGACCGCGATCGCGAGAGCGGTGCTGTCCATCCTCGGCGACACCGAGCACCTCAACGCCCTGAGGAGAAACGCCTATCTCGACAGCCGCAAGATGATCTGGCCGGAAGTCGCCCTCGCCTACACGCAGGTGTTCGCCGATGCCTACACGAATTTCTACAGCGAGTGCATCGAACAATCGGCCGCCCACGCGCAATTCGGCGAGCACTCGCACCTGCCGCCCTGGCGCTTCGACCACCTGCACCGCCTCACCGACCACACCGGCATCCTGCAGCACGCCAGCTTCACGATCCCGGACTACTCCCACGGCTACTGCACCGACGACAATGCGCGGGCCCTGCTCTTCACCGTGTTGCTGGAGGAGTTGGGCGAATGTACAGGCGAACTGCGGCAATTGCGCTCGGCCTACGCCGCGTTCCTCCAGCACGCCTATGTCAACGGCGAGGCCAGATTCCGCAACTTCATGGCCTTTGACCGGAACTGGCTCGAGGAACTCGGGTCGGAGGACAGCCACGGGCGCGCGCTATGGGCGCTCGGCGCGGTCGTCGGCCGGACGCGGAGCGATAATCTGCGGGCCTGGTCCGCGCCACTTTTTGAATCCGCCTCGCCAATCACAGCGTCCTTCAACTCGCCCCGGGCATGGGCTTTTGCCATCCTCGGTCTGCACGAGTATCTGCGCAGCTTCGAGGGCGATCTGATGGCGCACCGCCAGCGAGAGGAATTGTCGGCGCGGCTTTTTGCCCTTTGGCAAAAGAATGCAAAATCGGACTGGCCGTGGTTCGAGGATATTGTCGCCTATGACAATCCGCGTCTGAGCCATGCACTCATTCTGACCGGACGGTGGACCGAAAAGAGCAATATGCTTGAGGCGGGAATCTCATCGCTGCGCTGGCTGATGGAAAAGCAATCGGGAGAGGACGGTTGCTTCCGGCCTGTCGGGTCGAATGGTTTCTGGCGCAAGGGCGGCGAGCCGGCCCAGCATGACCAGCAACCACTCGAAGCGGCGGCGGCGGTCAGTGCGTGCATCGAGGCGCTCAACGCCACCGGCGACGAACACTGGCGCCGCGAAGCGAATCGTGCATTCGACTGGTTCCTCGGAGCGAACGACCTCAAGTCGCCAGTCTACGATCCGGCTACCGGTGGATGCCATGATGGACTCCATCCTAGCAGGGTCAACGAAAACCAGGGGGCCGAGTCCACCCTCTCTTTCCTGCTCGCACTGGCCGAGATGAAGCTGCTCGACAACGTCACTGCCGCCTTCGACAAACCCCTGACAGAATCGAAGGGATGAAAGTTCGTCGGCAAACACTCGAACTCAGGCCGGATCCGCGGCGTGTCCTGCTGCGTCCATTCATGGCTTCGGTCATCGTGAAGCCCACGGGTTCCGCGAAAGCGAGCGGCCGGTTGCTGGATGTGATGGCCCGCGTTTTACTGCTTGATGACGCGGCGGTGGAAGCAACTTTGGATGGCGTTTTGCAGGAATTCCATGAGCGGCACACCGACATCCGCACCATTTTTCGCGAACGTTTCGAAAAGATGGCCCCCCTGCTTCCCGCGGATCGCGAGATTAGCCGGTCGCGCCAGCTGCTCATCGGCGCCTACTTCACCAACGAGTATTCGCTGGAATCGAGCGCCCTGTTCAATCCTAGCATGGTTCAAGCCCCGGACCAGTCGGGCCTCGGCCCGGGCGAAACCCGGTTTATTCTCAGTCTGCGCGCGACTGGCGAGGGACACATATCTTCCGTGACTTTCCGTTCCGGCGTGGCGGACAGCGACGGAACCGTGCGCCTCGACCCCGTCTCGCGCTTCGTGCATTCACCGCGACCGGAGCCCGCCGCGCAATACGAACTCGCCCTTTTCCGCCGCAAACTTTTGGAGATGGGCGTAGGCCGCGATGCGGCAGATGGAGCGACAGCGGACTTGCCGGACGCTTTTGAGATGAAGGATCTGGTCGCTCAAGCGGGACGACTGCGCCAGCGCGATGTCTCCACGGAGATCATGCGCGCCAGCCAACACGCCCTGCAATTGGCCGAGGCCAATTACACGGTCTGCTTCAAGGAGGGGCTCGATGTCTCCGAGAAAGTTCTCTTTCCCTACTCTCCCCTTGAGAGCAACGGCATCGAGGATGCGCGCTTCGTCCGCTTCACCGGTGACAACGGCGAGATCATCTACTACGCGACCTACACCGCCTACAACGGGATCGTTGTCCTGCCGCAACTCGTCGAGACACGCGACTTCCGCGAGTTCCGCGTGAGCACGCTCAACGGGCCGGCCATCCGGAACAAAGGTCTGGCCCTGTTTCCCCGGCGGATCAACGGGCTGTATGCCATGCTCGGACGGCAGGACGGAGAGAACATCCACCTCATGTTCTCCGACCACCCGTATTTCTGGCACGAGTCGAACATCATCATGCGCCCAGCCGAACCGTGGGAGTTCACCCAGCTCGGCAACTGCGGCTCGCCGATCGAGACCGAGGCCGGTTGGTTGGTGCTGACCCACGGTGTGGGCCCCGTGCGCAAGTATTGCATCGGCGCCGCTCTGCTCGATCTTGACGATCCCTCGCGCGTCATCGGCCGCCTGCGCGAACCATTGCTCGGACCCGCCTCGGACGAACGCGACGGCTATGTGCCCAATGTGGTTTATTCCTGCGGGTCGATGGTGCACAACGGTGTGCTGATCCTCCCTTATGCCGTGTCGGATACGGCCACTCGCTTCGTTTCTGTCTCGCTGCAAGAACTGCTCGATGCTTTGCGCGCGAGCTGATCAGACAGCGATTTTTACTTCAGGCAGTGGGGTGTTCATCCACCTTGTCATTTGACGGCGGGGGGAACCGGTGCGTCATTCCCGCTGTTCCCACCATCATGATCCGCTTGCCTCACATTATATTTTTCGCCTCTGCTCTCGTCTGCGCGGGTACCGGACCCGCTGCCGCGACTGTGTTCACCCCGCAAACAACCTCCACCCTCGAATGGGTCCGC
>JBAXCT010000235.1:0-3834 GCA_037141375.1 Chthoniobacterales bacterium
CTCAAGCACCTCCACGAGTCGGAATACGCGCAGACGCCGGCCACCGTCGCGAGTCTCGCCGGCGCGGTCGCTATCCCGCTCAACGACGCCAGCGAACTGGCCGGCGAACTCGCCGCGGCTGGCCTCACCGGCAGCGCGGGGGGAACTCTTGTGCTGACCGACTCCGGGCGCGAGCAGGCGCGCCAGATTGTGCGTGCGCACCGCATCTATGAAACTTATCTCGCCCACGAGACCGGCGTCGCGATCGAGGAATGGCATCGGCGCGCCGACGATGCGGAGCATCACCTTTCCTCCGAGGCGGTGGATGCGCTGGCCGATCGCTTGGGGCGCCCGCGCTACGATCCGCACGGTGACCCTATTCCGACACGGGATGGCACGCTGCCGCCGCGGCGGGGCACTCCATTGCTCGAAGCCCGCGAAGGATCGGATGGACAAGTAATCCACCTCGAGGATGAACCCGAGGGTGTCTACCGCCGCGCCGCCGCGCTCGGCGTGATGGCCGGTTCGCGTCTGCACATCCTAGCGCGCGGATCCGGTTTTCTGCGCGTGCGCCTCGAGAACCGCGAGATCGACCTCCCCTTGACCGTGGCCAGCGCGATCGAAGTGGAGCCTTGCCAACCTTCGCCCCCGATGCGGCCGCTCTCCTCGCTGCGCCAAGGGGAAGCAGCCAGAGTGGTCAATCTATCGCCCTCCATCCTCGGTGGTGAGCGTCGCCGCATGCTCGATCTCGGGCTGGTGCCCGGCACGCGCGTTGAACGGGACTTCGACAGCATGCTCGGCAGCCCAACCGCCTACCGCATCCGTGGCGCCACCATCGCACTACGCCGCGAGCAGGCGGATCGTATTTTTGTGGAGACCTGATCCCGTGTCCGATTGCCCGCCAGCCACCTGCGAGACCTGCGTCGCCAGCCGCGCCGACCTGCGCCGTCTTGGCCTGCGCTTGGGCCGCTGGGATTATGTGGTCGCGCTGGCCGGGAATCCGAACGTCGGCAAAAGCACGGTCTTCAATCTTCTCACCGGACTGCGCCAGCATACCGGTAACTGGCCGGGCAAGACGGTAACGCGCGCCGAGGGCGCCTTCGACATCGGTGGCAAGCGATACAAGCTCGTCGACCTCCCGGGCACCTACTCGTTGCTCGGCACAACGCCCGACGAGGAGGTGGCGCGCGACTTCCTGCTCTTCGGACGCCCTGACGTGACGCTCGTCGTGGCCGACGCCACGTGCCTCGAACGTAATTTTGCGCTGCTCCTGCAAATTCTGCAGATCACCGGGCGCGTGGTGCTCTGCCTGAACTTGATGGACGAGGCGCGCGCGCGCGGACTGGACATCGATGCCCGGGGTATTGCGCGAGACCTTGGCATTCCCGTGGCCAGCACGTCCGCCCGGCGCGGCGAGGGCCTCGATGAATTGCTGCTTGCCCTGCGCGATGTCGCCACTGGAGCCGTAGCTCCGCGCCCTCGCGCGCGGGAGGTTCTTCCTCCGGAACTCCAGGAGCCAGTGGACAAACTCGCGCGGCGCCTGCGTGCTGCCTACCCGTATTTGGAGAACCCGGAGTGGGTCGGCCTGCGCCTGCTCGAGGGTGACGCGCGCATTGCCGCCGCGTTGCAAAACGGCGAGTTCGAGCAACCGGGTCACGCCGCCGCATGAATCGTGCGCCCGACATTTTGCGCGAAGCGGAGGAACTGCGCTGGCAGCTCGGCCCGCAATTTCAGGACGCGCTGGCCAGCCAAGTCAGCCGCGAGGCCTCGGAACTCGCCGCCCGGCACGTCCGGGCCAGCGGCACTTCGCGCGTTGCCTGGCAGCGGCGGCTCGACCTGCTGCTGACCGGAAGATGGACGGGCATTCCAGCGATGGCCCTGCTCTTCGCACTCGTTCTCTGGATCACCATCGAGGGAGCGAACATTCCGTCCGCGTGGCTCGCCTCGCTGCTGGTCGACTCCGGGCATTCGTGGCTCAAGACGCTGGCCAACAACATCGGCCTTTGGCCGTGGTTGTCTGGTTTGCTTATCGACGGCATGTATCTGTCCTGTGCGTGGGTCGTCAGCGTGATGCTTCCACCCATGACCATTTTCTTCCCGCTCTTCACCCTGCTCGAGGATTTCGGCTACCTGCCGCGGGTGGCCTTCAACCTCGACCGCATTTTCCAAAAAGCCGGGGCGCACGGAAAGCAGGCGCTGACCATGACAATGGGACTCGGCTGCAATGCGGCCGGCGTCGTCGCCACGCGTATCATCGATTCTCCCCGCGAGCGCCTCATCGCCATCATCACCAACAATTTCTCGCTCTGCAACGGCCGCTGGCCCACGCAGATCCTCATGGCCACGGTCTTTGTCGGCGCGCTGGCCCCGCCCGCCTTTGCCAGCATCGTCGCCGCTTCAAGCGTGTTCTTCGTGGCGGTGCTCGGCTTTGTCTTCGCGCTGGGCAGCTCCTGGCTTCTCTCGCGCACCCTCCTCAAGGGACAGGCGTCGTCCTTCAGCCTGGAGCTACCTCCGTACCGCCCGCCGGACATTCTTCGCACCCTCTACACCTCGCTCATCGACCGCACTCTCTTCGTTCTCTGGCGTGCGGTCGTGTTCGCTGTGCCCGCCGGCGCGGTCATCTGGCTCATCGCCAACGTCGATGCGGGCGGACACAGCGTGGCGTGGTGGATGGCGACCGGCCTCGATCCGATGGCATGGATCATGGGGCTGACCGGCGTGATCCTCGTCGCCTACATCGTGGCCATTCCTGCCAACGAGATTGTCGTTCCCAGTATCCTTATGCTTACGGTTCTGCTGACCGGCAACTCCGTGGCCGGAGCCGCGGGCGCGGGCGTGATGTTCGAAACTGAAGACCACATTTTGCACGGATTACTGACCAGCGCCGGCTGGACCACGTTGACCGCGGTGTGCCTCATGCTCTTCAGCCTGCTGCACAACCCCTGCTCGACCACTCTCTACACAATTTACAAAGAAACCGGCAGCTGGCGCTGGACCGCGTTGTCCGCGGCACTGCCTTTGTTCCTTGGGTTCAGCGTCTGCTCGCTGGTGGCGCTGGTCTGGCGCACGCTGGCGGTTTGGTAGGCAGCGGCTACGCGCCAACCGGCCGCACCGGCACACCGCGCGAGGCGAGAAACCTTTTCACATCAGCCACCGTGTATTCGCCAAAGTGGAAAATGCTCGCGGCCAGCACCGCGTCAGCCCCCGCGTGCAGCAGAACATCGGCCATGTGCTCGAGTTGCCCTGCGCCCCCGCTGGCGATGACCGGAATGCCGACCGCGGAACTCACCGCGCGCACCAACTCCATATCATAACCGGCTTTGGTGCCATCAGCATCCATGCTCGTGAGAAGGATCTCGCCCGCACCCAGACCCTCCGCCTGCTTGGCCCAGGCCACCGCCTCGAGATCGGTCGGATTCCTACCGCCGTGACTGTAAACTGTCCACCCTCCCTCCGGACGACGACGCGCATCGATGGCAACCACGATGCACTGCGAACCGAATCGCTTCGCGCCTTCGCTAATCAACGCTGGGCGCTGGAGGGCCGAGGTATTGATGCTCACCTTGTCCGCCCCCGCATGCAGCATGATCCGCATGTCGTCGACCGTGCGGATGCCACCTCCCACGGTCAGCGGCATGAAACACTCCGAGGCTGTCCGCTCGACCACATCCAGCATCGTCGCACGGTTGTCCGACGAAGCCGTGATGTCTAAGAAGACCAGTTCGTCGGCTCCCTGCGCATCGTAGGCTTTGGCGCACTCCACCGGATCTCCCGCGTCGCGCAATTCGAGAAATTTCGTGCCCTTGACCACCCGACCTCCGGTGACGTCCAGGCAAGGAATGATGCGCTTGGTCA
>JBAXCT010000236.1:0-3810 GCA_037141375.1 Chthoniobacterales bacterium
TTTTATTGGTGCGCGGGGGGTGTGATTCATTCCTAATGCCAAGTCCGACCCTAGGCTTCACGAATGCCCCGGAATTTGAAGGTTTCGTTATATCTTTTGTAAATTCGGCATCGGGGGTAGTCGCCGCTACGCCCGCAGCCAACTATTCCGACATATGCAACCCACCCCCATGCTAGCGAGAGCCACAGCCCACGGGGAAGAGCCCGCTGAGAACCTGCTCAAGCTGTGGTATGCACAGCCCGCCGTCAGGTGGATGGAGTCCGTGCCCGTGGGGAACGGACGCATCGGCGCCATGGTCTTTGGTGGCGCGGACACCGCGCGCATCGCCCTGAATGAGTCAACCGTCTGGTCGGGCGAGCCCAGCGACCGTCATCTCAATCCTGGAACGCGTTCATACATGCAGGAGATGCGCACGGCGCTGTTCGAGGGGCGTTATGAGGAGGCCATGAAACTCTGCCAGCAATACATGGTGGGATTTAAAAGAAACTACGGTTCACACCTGCCCATGGGCGATCTGTTGCTGCAATTCAAGCATCCCGGCACGGATGTGAAGGATTACCGTCGTGAACTGGATTTGGATGAGGCCGTTGCGCGCGTTGAATATGCCATCGGGGAAAGACGCTACAAAACCGAAGTATTATGCTCGAACCCGGATGATGTTCTCGTGATTCGGTTGAGCAGCGACAAGCCGGGAGGTCTCTCGTTCGAGGTGGGCATGAACGGTGGCGACAAGCCCTTTGAAGTTCGCGCCGAGGCCCCGGACACGCTTGTCATGACGGGAAACGCCTTTGAAAAGAATCACAGCAACGGAAAGACGGGTGTCGCGTTTCGGGGGCAAATAAAGGCGTTGCCCACGGGCGGACAGCTTGTGGCGGAGGGTAACAGTCTCAAGATAACTAATGCGGACGCCGTGCTTCTGCTGGTTGCGATCAACACCAATTACCTGGGACGTGACGCCGCCGCCCTATGTCGCAGCCAACTCGACGCCGCCGCAAAGAAAACCTACGAACAGCTTCGTGACCCACACGTTACGGATCACCGGCGCCTGTTCCGGCGGGTGACGCTCGATCTGGGTGCCACCGATGCGGCAAAACTCCCGACCGACAAGCGGCTGGAACTGCTCAAGAGCGGCGGTGCGGATCCGCAACTGGCCACCCTCTTCTTCCAGTATGGACGCTATCTCATGATCGCAGGCTCGCGCGAGAACTCGCCCCTGCCGCTGAATCTGCAGGGCATTTGGAATGACAACCTCGCCTGCAACATGGGTTGGACCTGCGACTTCCACATGGACATAAACACCCAGCAGAACTACTGGCCGTCCGAATCGTGCAACCTCACGGAATGTCACGAGCCGCTCTTCAAACTGATCGAGTCTCTGCGCGAACCCGGCGCCAAAACGGCCCGCAATGCTTACGACTGCAATGGTTGGGTCTGCCATGTCTTCACCAACGCATGGGGATTCACCGCTTCGGGTTGGGCGCTCGGCTGGGGCATCCACGTCACGGGTGGCACGTGGCTTGCCTCGCACATGTGGGACCACTACGAATTCACCGGCGACAAGGAGTTCCTCGCCAAGCGTGCCTATCCCACACTCAAGGGTTCGGCGGAATTCTTTCTCGACTACATGGTCGAAGACCCCAAGACACATTGGCTTGTCACCGGCCCTGCGTCCTCGCCGGAAAACGCCTACCGTTCGCCCGACGGAAAAGTCTGCACCGAATCCATGGGGCCCACCTGTGATGTCGTGCTTGTTCGCGATCTGTTCGAGCATTGCATCGAGGCCAGTAAAACCCTCAATACCGACGCGGACTTCCGCGCAAAACTTGAGGCTGCGGTAAAAAAGCTACCACCCTTGCAGATCGGCAAGGACGGGCAGTTGCAGGAATGGCAGCAAGACTACGAGGAAGCCATCCCGAACCACCGCCATATGACGCACCTGATTTCCCTCTATCCCAGCGACCAGATCACCCCGCACAAAACTCCCGATCTGGCCAAAGCCGCGCGCGTGAGCATGGAGCGGCGCACCAACCGGCCCGACTGGGAGGATGTCGAATGGAGTCGCAGCAATCTCATCAATTTCTATGCCCGCCTGCTCGACGGCGAGGCGGCGCATAACAGCCTGCTCCTGCTTTTGACAAAACTCTCCGACAAGAACCTGATGTCCGTCTCCGTGGCCGGGATCGCCGGGGCACCGGAAAACATTTTCGCTATCGATGGAAACACCTCCGGGGCCAACGGCATCGCGGAAATGCTGCTGCAAAGCCAGGACGGTGAAATCAGCCTACTGCCTGCGTTGCCCGAGGCATGGCGGACGGGCAAGGTCACCGGCCTCAAAGCGCGTGGGGGACATGAAGTGGATATCGCCTGGAAGGACGGCAAGTTAACCGAGGCAAAAACGCACTCCATGTTCGACGGAATGTGCAAGATTCGCGCCGCCGTGCCGATTCAAGTCACTAAAGGTAGTGCCACGATCGAGACCGCTACCCCCGAATCCGGGGTGGTGGCGTTCACCACCGAAAAAGGCGGAACATACCGGATCGTTGCTCAGCCCGAATAACCGTCCTGTTACTCGGATACGACCTTCAATCGCGCGGGAGATGGTGCGTTGTTTCTTCCTGCCTAGAAACCCATCGGTTCTTAGCAAGCAGGAGGTTGAAGAAAGCGACGGGATCGTTCGCCCGCGCGGCGATTCGCCGACCCGCTATCAAGGATCCGGGAGAAAGTAGCGCCGCCGGGTCGCTTGGTCCATGTTGATCACATCGAGCTTTTCCACATGCCCGTCAACGAAGAGCGAAGCGGCACCGCCAGCATTGCGCGGTTGAGGACCCGTTGTTGGACTATACCCATTCTCGGCAAAACCTTTTCCGTCAAAATACCAACTACTGGACCAGTTACCTTCTACCGCACTGGAGCAGATGACCTTTCCATTAGGACGGTAGATGCTCGATACGGGCACCCCCACCTTGCTGCCAAACAGCAACAGGCATTCATCTGCACCCGGCAGGATGGCCGCGTTGACCCCGAAAGCTCCCATTGGGTGCTGCGGCAAAGGATTTCCATCGACGCAGGGATCATAAAAGCAATCCGGCAAGGGACGCATGGCGGTTCGGGGCGATTGGCCATATTTGTATCCGGCGTATTCAGCCAAAGTGCGTTGAAAAAACAAAAGTGCTGGTGGCTTGCCACCATAGGCTCCCCAATCGATGTAACAAGGGATCCGGTTGTTATTCTCCCCGGCATAGGAGGCCACCATCACGCCGATCTGCCTGAGGTTCGACACCGCCTCGGCCGATTTCGCGGTGCGAGTGACGGACTTGATGATGGGAAAAGCGATGGCTGCGAGGATCGCGATGATGGCGATGACCACAAGCAGTTCAATAAGGGTGAAGGCTATGTTGCCCCCGGAAAAAACTCCGCTGGAGCGATTTTTAGACCGAGGAGAACAACATGAAGATAGGAACAACGATTGGGGTGGATCTGCCCGAATGTCAGTTGAACACGGCCGCGCCCGACGAAGGCGGCCGCTTGGTGGAGCGGAGAGTGATGGACACGAAGTGCCGCAAGAAGACTGCAGAGTATTTCGGTTCATACGGAGCCCGGGCTCAGGTTGCGGTGGAAAGCGCTGGCATCAAACTTCGCGGGCAGAATCTTGAAACCGGGTCGAGCCGCTCGGAGAATTTCGACCAGTCGATGCGGGTCTGGACGCTTTCGGCAATCGCGCTGCCCGGCAAACACGAGGCCGCGATCAAAGAAAGCAGCAGAGACCTAGTGCAATGCGATGCCTTCATGCTGGGAAGTATAACCTACGAC
>JBAXCT010000237.1:0-3807 GCA_037141375.1 Chthoniobacterales bacterium
CCCGCCACGAAAACCGAGCCCTCGAGCGCGTAAGCCGGCGAGCCGTCGGCCCGGCAGCACAGCGTGGTGAGC
The DNA here is from genome assembly GCA_037141375.1 of Chthoniobacterales bacterium. GTDB lineage: Bacteria > Verrucomicrobiota > Verrucomicrobiia > Chthoniobacterales > JACTMZ01 > JACTMZ01. Next base: position 73 of record JBAXCT010000237.1, read on the forward strand.
AGCCCGTGGCGCGAGGCGACGGGTTTGTCGCCGGAGAACATCATGAGGAAGCAGCCTGTGCCGTAGGTGTTTTTCACCATGCCGGGCGCCGTGCAGTTTTGTCCGAAGAGCGCCGCCTGCTGGTCGCCCGCGATGCCGGTCACCGCCGCCGACCCGCGGCCGAGCAGGCCCGGCACCGTGCGACCGAAAATTCCCGCCGACGGCTTCACTTCGGGAAGCATCGCGGCCGGCACTCGGAGCAGTTCGCACAGCGCGGGATCCCAGCGCATGGTGCGAATGTTGAAAAGCAGCGTGCGCGACGCATTGGTGTAGTCGGTGGCGTGCACCGCGCCGCCGGTCAATTGCCAGAGCAGCCACGTGTCGATCGTCCCGAAGGCCAGCTCTCCGCGCTCCGCCCGCGCTCGGGCGCCCTTCATGTGATCCAGCAGCCACGCGATCTTCGTCGCCGAGAAGTATGGGTCGAGGAGTAGCCCCGTCTTGCGTCGGACATCTTTCTCCGCGCCTTTCGCCTTGAGCTTCGCGCACGCTGCCGCCGTCCGGCGATCCTGCCACACGATCGCGCGGTGCAGGGGCAAGCCCGTCCGCCGGTCCCACACCACGACCGTCTCGCGTTGGTTGGTGATACCCACCCCGGCCAAGTCGCCGGGCTCCAGCCGTGCCGCGGCCAAGGCCTGCCGCGCCAGCCCCTGCGTCGTATTCCAAATTTCCCCCGCGTCGTGCTCGACCCACGCCGGTTTCGGGTAGTGCTGCCGCAGTTCGGCGTAGGCCCGGGCGCGCACGCGTCCCCGCCGGTCGAAAACCATCACGGTCGAACCGGTCGTACCTTGGTCGATCGCGAGAAGAAATGGTGCCATAGAATGATGCCAAATTCGCGGTGCGGATGTCGCTGGCCAAGCTTTTTGTGCAGGATTCTCGCGGAACACTGGGCGCAAAATAGAATCATCGACCGCTGCACTTGTTTTTTGGGCAACCGACCAAACGATCTTGCCGCAGCACAATGAGAAATGGTGTCGGCAATTGCATCCCATGGATTCAGCGACGATTCCAATATCGCCTTTCTATGCATCGCGGTGCATGGTCATCCCGTGCGCTATTCGTGCCATCTATTTCTGATTATATTGTCGGTTCAGCAGCTCTCCGCGCAGGAGATTCCTTGCTCGTTGGTTGGGATCGGACCGCAACTGCGCTATGGCACCACATCCCGCGGAGACCGAATGTGCGACTTTTCCTACGCAGGCTATCGCGGGGGTGGGGTGGCGTTGCCCGCGGTGGCGGAAAAAGCCAAAGTGACGCCCGGGGAAGGCGATTACAGCGATATAATCCAAGCGGCAATCGATAAGGTTTCAGCGATGCCATTGGGCAACGGGTTGCGGGGAGCGGTGGTGTTGGCGGCCGGAAATTATAAATGCAGCAAGACGTTGAATATGCACATCGGCGGAGTGGTGCTGAGGGGCGCGGGAACCGGAGCCACCGGTACCGTGATCCAAATGACAGATACTCCTCACCCCTGCATCGTGATCGGCACGCCAAGCGACGCCAGAGACACCGCCGACAAGAAAAAGTGGAAAAAGAAGAAGGATTCGTCCGAGGAGAAAAGTTTCCCGGGGTTCACCACAGAAATCGCGGATGCCTATGTCCCGTCCGGAGCCACGTCGCTGAACGTCAAGCAACTCGGCGGACTCAAAGCCGGTGACTGGGTGAGGATTTCCCGACCTGTTACCCCCGAGTGGATCCATTTTATGGGGATGGACACCATGCCGGACCATTGGTTGAAGGAAGGCAAGGTCCTCGCCCAAGACCGCGAGGTTCAATCGGTCAACGGCAAGCAGATCCGCTGGGCGATGCCTCTGACCGATTGCATCGACACCGCCCAGCTCGGCGCCAATCGCGCCACTGTTCAGAAAATATCCCCGGACCATAATCTCTCGGAATGCGGGGTGGAAAATCTTCGGATCGAGGCTGCTGCACCGCAAGGAGATTGGATCGATGTGCAGAACGTTGGTGTGATTTTCGAGGACTGTGAAGATTCCTGGGTCCGTAACGTCAGCACCTTGCATCAACTTCCCGATGTTGTGGTCGGCGACTCCTCGCAAAGGATTACTCTAGATTCTGTGACCGCCGACCATCCGGCTACGGTCTCCAAATCATCGCGCTCCAATGGCAAAGCCACGGACTTCCGTCTCGGGGGAAGACAGATCCTGATGAACAAGTGCAGATCGAGTGGGCATGGATCTTTTTATGTATCCACGGCAGGTCCCCAATCGATGCTCAACGTTGTCTTAAACTCTGTGTTTAGCGGGGATGGATCGATCCAGCCGCACATGAGATGGTCCACCAGCCTGCTTTTGGACGGGTGCAAGCTGAGGGACGGAGAAATCATCATTCGCAACAGAGGAACCATGGGAAGCGGGCATGGTTGGACCATGGGTTGGGGAGTTGTCTGGAACTGTGCGGCGAAGGAGATCACGGTGCAGCAGCCTCCGGGCTCGATCAATTGGTGCGTCGGCAACTCTGGCAAATACCAAGCCGATAATAAAAACACCCAAGCGTGGCTCTTCGCAAAAGGGAGTCCCGTGAAGCCTGATAGTCTGTATTTAGCCCAGCTTAGGGCACGCCTCGGCGACCAAGCTGTCAAAGCCATTGGCTACTAATTTGCCGTAAAGTCCGCGCCGGGCGCGTGGCTCACTATCAATAACTTTGGTTAGCCCGGATATTTCACCGGTCGATCATTTTGGCGATTTGTCTGTGGATGTTTTTTGCGACGCGATGATGTTGGCGTGTTTTTTCCTCGATGGCGTGATTTTGGCGAACCGCCCCCAAGTCCCGTTGTTTGTTTGGTGCCGTGGACAGCACCTTTGCTGGTTCAGGCCGAGTATAGGCGCATCATCATGGTGGCGAAGAGTTGCTGGTGGGCATACGCGATGGAAAAGAGCAGGCGAATGCGGCGCGTGTTGCGCAAGATGACTGTGCCGATCTTGAGCATCTTGAGCCGGATGGTGGTGACTTGGGCGCGAGCCAGTTCGGTGCCAGCCAGCGCCACGCGGCTCATGTATTCCATGGGCGCGTAGTCGGCCGAGGACAAGAGCAGTCGGAACTGGTTGGCCCACCAGTCGTGGCAAGTGGTGCGGTCGGCAAAAAGTCCGAGTTGTTGTTCCTTATTCCTGTTCTCCATCTCCCCGCGCGCGCAGTAGATCTTGTCGTAAATGTTCTGCGACTCGCCCTCCAAGCTGGTGAGGATGAAATGCGGGTTGGCGCCCTTCTCGGATCTTTCTTCGAAAAAGCCCTCGACGCTTTTTCGAAGAAAGATCACCCCAACTGCCCTCGGTTCTACCCACTTGAAACAGCGAGGAGGCCACATTTCCCAACCCAGAAATTTGCCTGCCCTTGGTCTCGGCCATCCTCATGGAAATCTCCGAAGCCTGGAAACCCTCCAAAGCTTACCTCAACCCAAATCTCCTCAAATAACCCACAACCATCTCGACCAATCACATCACCCAAAACAACTTTTACAGAAAACTTGTTGCTTAACCAAAACGTTGAGGCGGGATCTCTCTCCGGGAAGCCTTTAAGCAAGACCTCCGTGACGGGCGTTTCAGTTATGAAAACTGTTATGAATTCAAGACACTGCTCCGTAGTTTGCAGTTGCAAACAACTGATCCCAAAATAATGACAGAGAGTGGCGGTGAGGGAGGGATTCGAACCCTCGGTAGCCTTTTGGACTACGGAGCTTTAGCA
>JBAXCT010000238.1:0-3797 GCA_037141375.1 Chthoniobacterales bacterium
CAAAGGCGTTCGGCGCTGCCCGGATTCAAAGGATGGGGACATTTAAAAATACTTGCTTATAGGTAACGTTTGCTTAATTTGTAATTAGGTGTCATTGCACCTATATTTAGCCCCTCCCACCCCTATGAATATCCCCTCCGCACCCATCTTTCGTCCCGCTCTTTTCGCCGCTCTGCTTTCGCTCCTTGGCGCTCAAGTTTTTGCGCAGTCCTACTCGATCACCAACGGAGCTTGGAGCAACGCCGCTACTTGGAACACCCCTCCGGTCAACGGGGCATCTGCGTCCGTCAGCGGCAGCAATACGGTGACTTTCCAAGCGGGTGACTCGTATATCGGAGGCTACTCTATCTATACTGGCTTGGACGTCGGTCAGAATTTTCGGGCCAACCCGGGCTCAGGCGTCCTCAACGTCACCGGCGGGACGCTTCGCACGGGCAGCCTGCTCGTGGGGCACGATGGCGTCGGCTACGGCGGCACGATCAACGTGTCCGGCGGCCAGATGATCATCGACGGCGGAACCATGCTCTTTGGTTGGGGGGCGAGTTCCTCCCTCAACGTCTCCGGCAGTGGGACGGTTACCATGTCAGGCACGCTGGACATCGGAAATCCCTACTTCATCTTCGGCCACGTCGCCACGTCATCCCTTAACATCACCAGCAACGGGACGGTAAATATTCAGCGTGCGGTCACTGTGCAGACTGGGTCGGTGGTGGACGTCAACGGCGCCAGTTCAACACTCAACTTCAGCGGTGCCGCAAACTTGAATCTGGTGGCCGGGTCAAAAATCACCGCTGAGAACGGCGGTAACATCAACATGAGCGGGGGCCAGGTGACCATCAATGGAGGTGAGGGGCTCTGGCTGGGGGCAGCCGGAACGACCGGCACCCTGAACCTAAGCGGCGGGACATGGACCCAGACTGGCGAGTTGCGCTTGGGTGTCTTTGCCAGCGGCAACGGAGTCGTCAACCAGACCGGGGGCGTGTTTGAGCTTGGCAGTAATATTGATGTCTGGGGATCAAGCGCATCCAGCTACAATTTGTCGGGCGGCACGTTCCGGTTGCTCGGCAACTACGCGATCAACAACTATTCTGGCGGTAGCAGCTTCAACATCACCGGGGCCAGCGCCGGGACCAACGGCAACGTGACGGTGGACACGGGAACCAACAACTTCACCGTTTACAACACGAGCACCTTCGATAACGCCAGCGCCACCTTGACCAAGACCGGCGCGGGCACGCTGACCTTTAGCGGGAGCCAATTGCAGATCGCGAACGGAGCGCTGGACATGCAGGCCGGGACGATCGAGACCGCCAGCTCGTTGGCTATCGGAATAGGCGGCAGTTCAGCGACTGGGACGATGAGTGGGGGGAGGCTGAGGACCGGCTATATTCAAGCGGCCAACTTCATCATAGGATATGGACAAACCGGAACCTTCACCCAGAGCAACGGCACGGTGGATGTGGGGTCGCTGGCCAGCGTGGTACTCGGCTGGGCTGCAGGCGGAGCGGGCACCTACACACTGAACGGGGGCACCTTCTCGGCGAGCACCAACAGTACCTACATCGGGTATTCGGGTGGTGCAGGTACGGTCAATGTGAATGGCGGAAGCTTTGCGGCCCACAACCTGTTGGTTGGAGGTAACAGCGCGGCATCAGGAACACTCAATCTCAATGGCGGCACGTTCGGCGTGGCTGGCACCTTCACGGTGGATTCTGGTGGCACGGTCAATGTCAACAGCGGCGGCAGTCTCAGCGGCGGATCCAGCGGCAACATCACGGTTGGCAACAACGGCGTACTCAACTTCAACGGCGGCACTGGCAGCGGCTCCATGAACTTGTTGGTTGGTGGTGGGGGCACGGTGGACGTGAAGGGGCAGACACTGGGTACAAACACCTGGGCCAACCTGGTGGCGCAGACCTCCGGGGCGGTGCTCAAGAATAGCAGCTCCACAAATGCCTCCATTGCCACTGGCAACACGATCTGGATTTGGGATGCGGCAACCAACCTGACAATCAACACGATTGGCACCCTGCAGATCGACTCGCGCATCACGAGCTCCGGACAAGCGACCCAGACGGGCATCATCAAGGAAGGCGCCGGAATCTTGCTGCTCAACGGCAATCTCAACGACTATACGGGGGTGACGCAGGTCAACGCGGGCACCTTGCGCTTGGACGTGGCCAACGGCTTGGGCAGCACATCCAGTGGCACCACGGTGGCCAGCGGCGCACAGTTGAGCCTGAGTGGAGTCACCGTCGGGGCCGAGTTGCTGACGATCAGCGGCACGGGAACTACAAATAGCGCAGGAGCCTTGCGCGCCAGGACAGGCAACAGCACCTGGCAGGGCAAAGTCACGCTGGCGGCCGATGCAAAGATTTTTTCAGGCTCCGGGACTTCGATGACTCTGGACGTGGCCTCGGGCAACGCCATCGAGGCCACCAACTACAATCTGACCATTGACGGGGCTGGGACCACGGTGATCAACGATGGCATTAGCCTCGGCACAGGCGGCATTATAAAAATTGGCAGTGGCACCACCACCCTCGCTGCCTCGAACAGCTACAGCGGTGCCACCGACATCCAAGTCGGCCGACTTACCCTCTCGGGCAATGGGCGACTTGGGTCCGGGGCGATCACCATTTCCAATGCGAACACCGGCACGCTGCAGCTTTCCGTGACCGGCACCTACGTGATGGGCAACAACATTTCGGGTGCCGGGGCGTTGTTCTCCGGTTCCGGCGAGACGCGCTTCACCGGTTTGGTGACGACCACCGGCTGGCTGACTGTCTCCAGCAGCACCGTGCGCATCGGCAACGGCGGAGCCTCGGGATCGTTCTCCGGCAATACCGTCCTGAGCAACAGCGCAGCGCAGTTGGTTTTCGATCGCAGTGATGCTTACACCCACATCGGGACGATCTCCGGCAGCGGCGATGTGACGAAATCCGGTGCGGGCACCACGACGCTCACCGGGAGCAACAGCTTCAGCGGCGCGCTCGCCGTCAACTCTGGCGTGCTCGACTTGAATGCGTCGACCGGCGCGGCTGCCGCGGCCGCCTCGACCATCTCGGTGGCGACCAATGCGATCTTGCTGGTTTCCAAGAGCGATCAGGTCAACAACAGCGCGGCGGTCACGCTCTCTGGCGGAACCATCCAGCGCGCCAGCGGAGTGAGCGAGGTCTTCGGCAGCTTGAACCTCACCACCTCATCCTTCCTGGACTTCAGCGGAGGAACGGCCGGCACCATCACGTTCAGCGGGATCAGTTATACCCCGAGCTCACTGCTCGCGCTCAACATTGGCAACTTCAACCAAGGCAGCACACTGGTCTTCCAGACGACGAACAATCTGTCCTTGAACGGTTTCACCTTCAGCGGCACGGGCGGCTTTGGTGGGTCGACCTTCGACGGCAACACGTTCACCATCACGGCCATTCCCGAACCTGCAACGGTCGCAGCCGCCCTCGGTCTCGTTGGCTTGATGATCTGGCCGATGCGCCGCCGACTGATCAACGCCAAACTTTTGCTCGGTCGCTCCAGCGCTGATCTGTGATCTTTCTGTCCGCCTGAGGGGAGCGGACGTCGCTGGGCTAGACGCTGATGCGTGCTGCTCTTTCTTGCTGGGCTTTTTTTCTTCTCGCAGTCACGGCGCCCTGGAGTCGCGGAGCGGACCGCCCGAATTTCATCGTCATCATAACCGACGACCAAGGTTACGCCGATCTCGGTACGCACGGGTTTCGCGACGATCTAATACCAGCGTCCCTTTGCTGGCAGACTTTTGGTTCGGACAGGGGGCATGGGCG
>JBAXCT010000239.1:0-3769 GCA_037141375.1 Chthoniobacterales bacterium
GTCGATGGTGATACGGCGCTTTGGTTCTGGATAGGCCCGCACAGCGAGTATGACCTACTAATCAAGCGACGCTAGTTTCGCCCAGAAAACCACCGCTGGAAGGGATGGAAAGTCATCCGCATCTGGCAACATTCCCTCAAAAAATCCTCATCCGCCTGCCTCAACCGTCTCCGCCGCGCCCTTACTGCCTATGGGGGTCAGGCCTTTGCCCTTGCGTTTACTGCGGGTTGCTGACATTGGTCCTCTATGAGCCCGCGTCTCCGTTTCAATGAAAAAAAAGCTACGCAGGCCGCCGCCCATCTCTTGAAGCGCAGAGGCGGAAGGATGAGCTACATGAAGCTGATCAAGCTCCTCTACCTCGCAGATCGTGAGGCGATCTTGGCGTGGGGGCGACCGATCACCACTGACGGCTACGTCTCGATGGACCGGGGGCCGGTTTTGAGCCGCGTGCTTGATCTCGCCACCGACGGCGAAGACCCCGGCGCATCCTCCACTTGGGCGGCCAGCATCAGCGCACCAAGCAATTACGAGGTCCAGCTCATGAACGAAGCCGGAGACGACGAGCTTTCCGACGCGGAGATCCAGCTCCTCGACAGGATTTTCACGGAGCACGGGCACAAGAGCCGCTGGGATCTGGTCAAGCTCACGCACACACTGCCGGAGTGGATTGATCCGCATGGAAGCGCCATCGCGATCACCTACGCGGACATTCTGAAGGCGGGTGGGAAGTCCGATCTGGAAGTTGCCGCCGTGGAAGACGAGTTGGCCGATCTGGCCGAAACTGATTTGCTGCTCGCCGGTCGGTAACAGACATGGCGGGACTGGGAGATACCTTCATGCTCCCCAAGCCGGGGCAAGATACGGAGCATTTGTGGGTGCTGATCACTCATCCCGACCCGAAAATTTGCGAAGCCATCATGGTGAACGTGACAACTCAACGACCGCATTCGGACAAAACGACCATCTTGAACGCGGGCGAGCACCCTTTTATCAGGCAGCCCTCCGTTGTCTTCTACTCGGATGCCCGCACCGTGGACACGCGCCTTCTCGATGCCGCCGTGCAACGAGGCGCATATCGAGGGCACGCGGCCTTCGATGCGGCCGTTCTTGGCAGAATCCAAGCAGGCGTGGCGGTTTCGCCATTCACGCCCAGAAAGATCAAATCCGCCTATGCCGCCTATGTGGCGGCTGGGTTGATATAATAAGCTGTGAACGGTTGCCCGAGGGTTGGACCATGAAGAAATTCCTCGGGCTTCATGCGTCGCAACCGCCGAACCCGCTGCTGGCGGGGGCGTTTTTCCGCGCGGGTGAGATCGAAGCGTGGGGCCGCGGCGTGCAACGTGTCTTCGAGGCCTGCCGTCAGGCAGGCGCGTCCGCTCCCGAAGTCGAGTGCGAAGGCGGCGAGGTGCGTTTTGAATTTCCCTTCGCCCCGAGTTACCTCCAAGCTCTGGCCGCGTCCCCCGAAACTTCGGGCAAAACTAGGGGGAAAACTAGGGAGAAAACTAGGGAGAAAATTCTCGGCCTCTTGGCGGCGGAACCGGGCATATCCATGGCATCCTTGGCATCGCAACTCGGTCTTTCCGCCAAGGGCATCGAATGGCAGATGCGCCGCCTGACGGCGGATGGCATTGTTCGCCGTGTCGGCCCGGCGAAAGGAGGGCACTGGCAGGTGCTCGAGACCTGACATGTCGGGTCAGAGGGAAGTGGGGTCACATCTTGACTTTTGACATTACGTCGCGTGGCGGCAGATGCAGTTGGCACAACTGCCCAAAGTGTTACACCCGGCCGAAAACTAACCGCGCCTGCTGGGACCGCAAACGCGAGACCAACATGGCCCGCGACCGCCGCGTAAACCGCCATCTCCGGGGCAGGGGATGGAAAGTCATCCGCATCTGGCAGCATGCTCTCCAAAAATCCTCATCCGCCTGCCTCACCCGTCTCCGCCGCGCGCTCCACTCTCCCCGCTGACAGTTGGACAATTGGCAAATTATCCAACAATGCTTCCGCCGGACTTTCAGCTTAGCCCGAGAATTTCCAAAGCGCGCCGCGCGGTGACTATCGGGATGCCTTGAAATGACTGCAAGATGAGCAGATCTTTGTCGCCACTGACGATCAGATCCACGGGCACGGCGACAGCGCAGGCCAGAACGTGCAAATCGTCTGCATCGCGCAGATCCGGCGCGACCACAGGAGGTGGCGGGGGGATTTCATGGCACGCCTGCCGGAATTTCCGCACGAGGCTTTCGGCGCTATGGCCGCGGGAACTCAATCGCTCGGAAAACTTGGGAGCATGCAGGGTCTCGTCGAGTTCGACGAGCAACTCATCGGAGGTGTAAATGCTGCAGCGACCGGTCAGGCCCGCATCGAGGAGACGGGAGGGCAGGCCATCCCACAAAAAGCCGGAAACGAGCGTGTTGGTATCAGCGACGAGCTTCATCGCTGCGGCGACTTTTCCTGACCGCGGCGATCTCGGCTTGGATCTCGTCTTCGGTCGGAGCCGGGCCGGGCTGCCGACGTATCTCGGAAAACACAGCCACCAATTCTTGGCCTGCGCGGCGCCGGCGCAGTTCGTCTTCGAGCAAACCGCTCAACGAAGCGCTCTCGAACAAGCCGTTGGCTTTGGCCTCGGCGGCCAATTTTTCCGGCAGATCCAATTCAAGGGTGATACTCATTGCTAAAACAATCTAAACACACGTCAGGCGGCTGGGTCAAATGGTGTGGTAAAGGGTCGGACTTGGTCAGAGAGCAAACCAGTTCATCCACGAGTCTTGGAAGGCAACGGGAATGCCGTGCTGGCGGCAGACGCGGATGGTGTGCCCGGTGCCGCCGGCTTCGGGATCGCAAAGATCGACGTAGAACAAACCGCAGATCGGCGGACCGAATTCCTCCGAGTAACCGATGACCTTCATGGTATCGCGGATGAGGTAGGATGCTTTGGCGGCCAGCTTGGGTGAGCCGGTGCGCTTGTAGACCACATTGGCATTGCGCGGGGTGGCAGCGACTGTGGCCTCGGTGATCGCAGCTTCCTGAACTTTCGAGAGGGATTCGGGCGAGGAATAGAGAGCATCGGCATACCGCACCTTTTGGCGGTGCGAGGCGTATGGAGCGATGACCTGCAACCGGGAGGCATCAACCTCCGCCACGCCCGCGGAAAACGCTTCATCACTGCCCTCGGCATTGCCGGACCGAAACCGCAAAGAGACGCACTCCCGAGCCAACCGGTTGGCAAAGCTACGCGCCAAGGAGGCGTTCAGCTCTGAAATGGCCCGCCGCCCTTCAAGAAGGACAACCGGAACGGAAGTTACGGGTGGCGGGTCGCCTGTGACGAGTTGGCGGAAGTCGGATAAGGTCATGAGAGCCCGCTGGGCGGGCAGTTGGCAGTTTTCAGTGTTCCGTGTTCAGCCGAAAGGGCTTTGTGCGTCATACGCTCACCGCAGCGAGCCGTGACGTGTGAAAAGTGAAAGGGTCAGGCTGGCACGAGACGGAGGACACAGCGGCGGTGCTGCTTGAGTCTGCTGAGGACTCTGCTATCTTTGCGTTTATGGCCGCCACAACATTGATTCAAGCCGAGTTACCGCCGGAATTGACAGATCGTGCGCGGTCTTTTGTCGAAGAAGGTTGGGCGGCGGATATGAACGAGTTGCTGGCCGAGGCACTGCGCCGTTTCCTCGAGTCCCACAGCGGGGACCTGACCGAAGCGATGATCCAGGATGATGTGAATTGGGGCCTGCATGGCAAAGACTGAGGGCTTCGCCAAGGTTGTCGTTTG
>JBAXCT010000240.1:0-3752 GCA_037141375.1 Chthoniobacterales bacterium
GATGTGATATTTCTATACGTTACCACCTACGCGCTTTCCTCGACCGTCCTCCCTGTCGTCCGCCGAGCCAAGGTTCCGGTCATCGTTCTGAACCTCCAACCGACGGCCGCGATCGACTATGCGGCGTTCAATGCAATGGGCGACCGCACGCGCATGACCGGTGACTGGCTGGCGCACTGCTCCGCCTGCCCGGTTCCCGAGATCGCCAATGTTTTTCAGCGGACGGGCATTCCATTCCATCAGGTCACCGGCGTTCTGGAGGACGATCCGGTTTGTTGGCAGGAGATCGGCGCTTGGCTCGATGCGGCGCGCGTGGCCAACGTGATGTCGCACAACAGGCTCGGCCTCATGGGGCATTACTACAACGGGATGCTCGACATCGCGAGCGACACGACTCGCCATATCGCGGTATTCGGCGGGCACATGGAGATTGTCGAGGTCGAGGAGTTGGCCGAGCTGCGGCGTGGAGTTTCCGATTCCGCGGCCAAGCAGCGTGTCGGGGAATTCCGGGAGATCTTCGATGTGCAGGCGGATTGCCCGGAGGCGGAACTGATGCGCGCGGCGCGCACCTCGGTCGCGCTCGACGAGATGGTGGCGCTCAAAAACCTCGGCTCGCTGGCCTACTACCACATGGGCTCTGGCTGTCCGGAGCTGGAAGATGTGATCAGCTCGATTATTCTCGGCAACTCCCTGCTGACCGCACGCGGGATCCCGGTGGCGGGGGAATATGAGGTCAAAAACGTGCAGGCCATGAAGATCCTCGACGCGTTCGGAGTTGGAGGGTCCTTCACGGAATACTACGCGATGGACTTCGCCGACGACGTTGTCCTCATGGGCCATGATGGCCCGGGGCACATTGCCATTGCGGGTGGCAAAACGAAGGTGCGTCCCCTCGGCGTTTATCACGGGAAGGTTGGCCAGGGCCTCTCCGTCGAGATGAGCGTCAAGCACGGTCCGGTCACGCTGCTTTCCGTTGTCGAGGACCGGGATGGCTCTCTCTTTTTCTTGTCTGCCGAGGGCGAATCTGTTCCCGGCCCGATCCTGGAGATTGGAAACACCAACAGCCGATACCGCTTTGCGATCGGAGCGCGCGCGTTTGTCAACTCGTGGAACTCCCACGGTCCGGCCCACCACTGCGCGGTTGGAGTCGGGCACATCACGGACAGACTCGAAAAGCTTGGCCAACTTCTTGGCATCCGCACGGTGCGTGTTTGTTGACCTTCAGCCGCCGCGTGCCAACTTCCTTCTCAATCCATTACCGACAACTCTCATGATGCGCCAAGCCTTCAGAATGCGCGTTCCGGTGGAACATGCTGCCGAATACAAGCGGCGCCATGATGAAATCTGGCCGCTCCTGGTCGATGAACTCAAAGCGGCTGGTATCTCCGACTATTCGATCTTTCTCGACGAACAAACTGGCGATCTCTTCGGCATGATGAAGATCGAGGATCCGCGAAAGCTCGAGCAACTTGCCACGAAAGAGACCATGAAACAATGGTGGGAGATGAACAAGGACATCCAAATTTACGAAGGGGACCGGCCCTACGTTCGGCCGTTAAAAGAGGTGTTTCACCTGCCCTAGCCGAGCGCTGGCGCGCCTCCAATCTCTCCCAAAACATCTATAAACCGTAAATTATATGTCATCCTATTCCTCCGCCCTCGAACAATACGCCGCCCTCGGCGTGGACGCCGAAGCCGCCCTGAAAACGCTGGAGGCTGTCCCCATTTCTCTGCACTGCTGGCAGGGCGATGATGTCGGGGGTTTTGAGAAAGCCGATGCCAGTCTTTCCGGTGGTGGCATCCAGGCCACGGGGAATTATCCGGGCAAAGCCCGGACGATCGCGCAGTTGCAGCATGACCTCGACAAGGCGCTCTCGCTCATCCCCGGAAAACACCGACTCAACCTGCACTCGTGCTACGCGGATCTCGCGGGACAGAAGATCGACCGCAACGAATATTCCGTCGCCCAATTTCAGGGCTGGATCAACTGGTGCAAGGATCGGGGGATGGGAATGGACTTCAACCCCAGCTATTTTTCTCACCCGCTTGCCGATGACGGACTCACGCTTTCGCATCCGGACCCGGCGGTCCGGAAGTTCTGGATCGAGCATGGAATCGCTTGCCGGAAGATCGGTGAAGAGGCCGCGCGGCAATTGGCATCCCCCACCGTGACCAACTTCTGGATACCCGATGGGTCGAAGGATCTGCCATTCGACCGCAAGTCTCCGCGCGAGCGTCTGGCGGCATCACTGGACGAGATCTTTGCTGCTCCGGTTGACCGTTCGCTCAACTTGGATGCGGTCGAAAGCAAGCTCTTCGGGATCGGTTCCGAGAGCTACGTGGTTGGTTCGCACGAGTTCTACCTTGCGTATGCCGTCAAAAACCAACTTCTCTACTGTCTGGATGCCGGGCATTTTCACCCGACGGAAAACCTCGCGGATAAAGTATCCTCGATCCTCCAGTTTGTGCCGGAGCTTCTCCTCCATGTGAGCCGCGGGGTGCGCTGGGACAGCGACCATGTCGTGCTGTTCGATGATCCCACGCGGGCCATGATGGAGGAACTGGTGCGCGGTGATTTCCTCGGGCGTACCCATATCGGACTCGACTTCTTCGATGCCAGCATCAACCGCGTGGCCGCCTGGGTGATCGGCACACGCAGCACCATCAAATGCCTTCTGTCGGCCCTGTTGGAGCCGGCAAAACTTTTGCGAGAGGCCGAGCAAGCAGGGGATAACACCCTGCGGCTGGCACTGTTTGAGGAGGCAAAAACCCTGCCATTGGGTGCGGTCTGGGATGAGTATTGCCGGAGAAAAGATGTTCCAACGGGACAACAGTGGATGGCCGAAATAAAGAGCTACGAAAAGTCGGTGCTAGCGGGTCGGGGTGGGAGCGCATAAGGCGCGGCGGCTCTAAAACTTGCTCTGGGTGCGTATTCGGCAGCCTGCTTGAGGCACTGCCGCTGCAGATCGCTGCTGCTGTGGGTGGAAGTTCCGTCCAGCCAGCACAACATCTGCGTCACGTAGCGCCTCTAGATTTCAACATGGGCGGCCGGATCGCCTGATTGTAAGCTAGGTCTCCGTAAAACAGATTGAGCGCGCTGTCCGTCTCGGGCTCAGATTGCTCCTCCGCGTGCACGTGTGATCGCACAAGCGCAGGCGCGTCTTGATTTATGAGCGCCATCGCACCGACCGCCGCGACAGGCTTCCTGTGCGCTACTCCCTCAGATGAAGCCGACCGGATGGCGCCATGAGTTCACCAGCGTTGGGTTGGAGAGGTCCTGCTGCAATTCAGCAGGAATCTCATTCATAACAGCCTGCCCCAGGGAGACTTCCATAAACGTTCCCCCCAAAAGATTGAAGGCTCAACGGCATGGTTCCTGCTTTGGGGAGGGCGGCAACTCCTAGCTGACGGGCTTTATGACACGCAAACTGGTTCCCCATGGGCGCGGCATGCCTACCATTGGGAGGTGCTATGAAAAACCATATTACCTCAAGTGTCGTTCTCGCATCCATCGTTCTGGCAGGGTGCGCGAGCATTGTCAGTAAGTCAGAATATCCCGTCGCGGTCACAAGCAATCCGACCGGCGCAGAATTCGTCGTCAAACGCTCCAGCGGTCTGCCGATTGCCAGCGGCATTACACCGGCGACGATCACGCTTAGCTCATCGGAAGGCTATTTCAAGCCGGCAAAGTACACGGTCGAGTTCAAGCGCAAGGGCGTGGTCCAGTCGGTCCCGCTAACCGCGAAGATCAA
>JBAXCT010000241.1:0-3728 GCA_037141375.1 Chthoniobacterales bacterium
AGCATGACGCGCGAGATTTCACCGCTCGAGGCAATGGAGCGCAGGGGCTTGGCCGGCTCACCAGGATTGGGGGCAAACTCGAACTCGGCCAACTCCGCCCCGTTGCTGCGCAGCTGGTTCAAGGACTCCAGGCGGACGCTGAATTCTGCACGGAGAAACCCGAGGTCCCGCAGTTCCTCGGTCACGGCCTTCGCCAAGTTGGGCGCGGCCTTGATACGGGCTGCGGATAATTTTTTCGCGAGCCGGGCGGCTTTCGCTTCGGCCGCGGCCTGGGCGAGGGTCATTTCCTCGAGTCGAGTGCCGCGGGATTCGATGTCGTCCAGATCCCGCGCCGCCTGTTCGCCTCGCGCGATGACTTCCTCGAGCGATGGGCCGTATTTTCTTTTCAGCCCTTGGATCAGGTCCGCACGTTCCTCGAGTCCACGGAGCTTGGCCGGATCGCATTCGATGCCGTCGGCATAATTCCGCGCCTCGGTCTCTAGGTCGGACAGCGAAGATCCCAAGCGCTCGAGCTCCTCGAGAAGATTCGTCGCACCCGTGTCGATGCGGGACAAGTCACGCGCCGCTTTCACCGCCGCGGCCAAAGCCGGACGCGCGCCTCCCTCCTCGGATTCCCCTCCCAGCGCGGCAACCACCGCGCCGGCCAAATCGACGAGGCGCTGACTGTTGGAGGCGGTTCGCAGGCGGTGTAAAACTTCCTCATCCTCTCCGGGCCGCAGCCGGGCGGCTTCGATCTCCATGGCTGCATGGGCGAGCATTTCCCGACGCAACGCGATGTCCTGCTCGGACGCGACCAACTTTTCCGACTCACCGCGCAGGCGCGCGGCCTCGCGCCACGCTGCGGACAACTCGGTGGCGGACGTCTCCGCGCCCGCGAATGCATCGAGCACACTCGTCTGCGCTTCACGCGAAAACAACGACTGGTGGTCGTGCGGCCCGTGCAAATCAACCAGCAGATCACCGAGGATTTTCAAGGAGGCCAGCGTGCAAGGAGAGCCATTGATGAATTGGCGACCGGCGCCGGTGACGGACAAAGTGCGCTTGAGCAGCAACTGGCCGTCAAGGCATGGCTCCGCCCCCTGCTCGCCGATCAGCTCATCGAACTGCGCGGCATGATCCGTCTCGAAAACCGCCTCGACGGTGCAGGAATCAGCGCCCGCGCGGATGAGAGACTTTTCCGCGCGCACTCCGAGCAGGAGTTGCAAGGCGCCAATGAGGATGGACTTGCCTGCTCCCGTCTCGCCGGTGATCGCGACGAGACCTGATCCCGGCTCCCACGTGAGATCTTCGACGAGGGCGAGGTTTCTGATCCGGATGGAGGCCAGCGTTGCGAGCACGAGGCACAATATGCCAAGGTGCCCTTTTACGTCATGGCTGAACTTGCAATTTCCTTCCTCGGCACCGGAACTTCCCAAGGGGTGCCGTTCGTGGCTTGCGACTGCCCGGTCTGCCGCTCCGAGGACCCACGGGACAAGAGGCTGCGGTCTTCCATCCTTCTCGAGGCGGATGATACCATGGTGCTCATCGATACCACCCCGGATCTGAGAACCCAGGCCCTCCGTCATGGCCTGAAGCGGCTTGATGCCGTGGTGTTCACGCACTCCCACACCGATCATGTCGCTGGGTTCGACGACCTGCGACGGTTCTGCGAGCTCTCCGACCAGCCAATGCCTGTCTATGGCTCACCCCACACGATGGGGGAACTGCGTCGGATGTTCTATTATGCCTTCGATGGTCAGCACGCCTACCGCAACTATGTCCGACCCGATCCGCACGAGGTGACCGGCCCGTTCACCATCGGTGATCTGGAAATTATCCCTGCCGAAGTGCCTCACGGAAAAATGCTCGTCTACGGCTATATCTTGGCGCGAAGCGGGCGGAAACTGGCCGCTTATTTCAGCGACTGCCACCATGTGCCGGATGACATCATCGAGCAGATCCGGGGCATTCCCGTTCTGATCATCGACGCCCTGCGACATGAGCCTCACCCGAGCCACCTTTCCCTCGGCGAGGCGCTCGACGTAGCCACCAAAGCCGAGGCCCGAAACACATGGTTCACCCATGTCGGACACGATCTTGGGCATGCAGCCACGGAAGATCTGCTCCCACCGAACGCACGACTCGCCTATGACGGCCTCCGCATCGAGATTTAGTCTGCTTCTGCTGCTCGCTTGGGTCGCCGCGCCGGCCGGAGCGCAGACCGAACGACTGCGGACAACCCGCGAAGCCGCGGCAACGCTGGTCATCTTCAACGTGCGGGACCCCGAGTCGCGCGCCTTGGCCGACTACTACGCCGAGCGCCGCGCCATCCCTCCGGAGCAGATCATCGGTTTGGATTGTCCGCAGGGAGAGGAAATCACCCGCCAGCAGTACATCGACACGATCGAGGCGCCCCTGCGCCGCCTTTTCGAACGGAAAAAATGGTGGGATATCCGGAATGCCTTCGACGACGAGAACGAAGTCAAGGGCAGCTTCATCCGTTATGTCGCCCTGATGCGCGGGATGCCCCTCAAGGTGCAAACCACCATCGTGCCACCCGCGCCGGACAAGCCTGCTCCGCCGCGACCGAACAACGACAACGGAATCAACGGCCGCGACGAGGCTTCGGTCGATTCCGAAATCGCCGTGCTTGGCGACAACAAAGTCGAACGCTTTGGGATGGTCGTTAATCCGTACTTCCGCCGCTTCACGCCGATCCTCGACTCGGCCGTCACCTCGGGACTTCTCCTCGTATGCCGCCTTGACGCACCGAGCGCGGATACCGTGCGACGGATGATTGATGACAGCCTTTACGCCGAACGCTACGGGCTTCACGGATGGGCATACGTTGATCGGCGCAGCATTCCCGATGAAAAATATAAGCTCGGTGACGAATGGCTCCAGAATCTGGCGACGGAATGCTGGAACAACGGCATTCCCGTCATTCTCGACAACATGCCTGCGGTCTTTCCGGCCGGCTTTGCCATCACCGATGCCGCGCTCTATTACGGTTGGTATGATTGGGCGGCGGGCGGCGCGATGGGACCACCCTACCTGCGTTTCCGCCGCGGCGCCGTGGCCGTGCACATCCACTCCTTCAGCGCCAGCACACTGCGCGATCCCCAGGCAAACTGGGTTGCCCCGCTCCTCACCCGCGGAGTCGCTGCGACCATCGGCAATGTCTACGAGCCCTATCTAGATCTGACCGCCCACTTGGATATTTTCAACGAGCGACTGCTCAAGGGATTTACTTTCGCCGAGAGCGCCTACATGAGCCAGCCGACCTTGTCTTGGATGAACGTCGCTGTCGGTGATCCTCTTTACCGACCTTTTCCCGCCGCCGACATCCGCAACTGGAATCGCGAGACGGAAGACGATGCGGCACCTTGGCTGGCCTTGGAGAAAAATTTGCTCAGGGCGAAACGCAACCCTCTGGCCCAGACTCTATCGCTCGCCAAGCTGGCCCAGCAATCCGGATCACCGCTGGACTACGAGGCGCTCGGCATGCTGCAAAGCTTTACCGGCGAACCACGCGAGGCCATTGCCTCGCTCGAAGCTGCGGGCTCGCTTTATCAAAGCCCGCCGGAGGCTTTCCGCACCATCATCGAGCGTGTCCGCATCCTCCAGTCGATCGGCGACAAAACCACCGCACTGAAACTCATCGACCGCGCAACCCAGCGCGCGCAACCGCCGGAACGAGCCAAGCTGCTGGCAGATT
This sequence comes from Chthoniobacterales bacterium, assembly GCA_037141375.1. Classification (GTDB taxonomy): domain Bacteria; phylum Verrucomicrobiota; class Verrucomicrobiia; order Chthoniobacterales; family JACTMZ01; genus JACTMZ01. Next base: position 3,698 of record JBAXCT010000241.1, read on the forward strand.
TGCGCACTGAAATTTCCCCGCCACCCTCCCC
>JBAXCT010000242.1:0-3685 GCA_037141375.1 Chthoniobacterales bacterium
CCGAAGATCGGGATGCCGAGCTGCGGTTCCAATTTTTCGGTGACGGCGGTCATGCTCATGTTGGTGCCGCACTGCACGACGGCATCGAGCCGGTTTTCTTTCGTGGCGAGAAGCTCGAGCACCGCCTTCTCCTTGGCCGCATCCGGCAGTTGGGAGATGTGCTGGATGTTGGCGCAGGAGAGGCCGACGCTGGCCACGACCTCGACGCCCATGTCCTCGAACATGCGGACCGCGGACGTATTGCCGAGCCGCTCCCAAGGCGTGAGGATGCCGACGCGTTTGATCTGGTAGCAGTGGAACGCAGCCTGCACCGCCTCATGCCACGAGGACCAAGAGAGGGGACTGTAAGTCTCCACCTCAGCCATGTTCGCGCGGATTGCGTCCAGCCCGACCAGCATGTGCTCGAGGCTGCAGCCCATGATGAAATATTGCGGACGGGCGAGCAGGCCGCTGTCCACGGAAGTCTTGATGCCGCCGAGAAACTGCCGCTTGAAAGTTTCGAGCCCCGCTGCATCGTCCACCACCGGCTTCGGCGTGAGCACGGTGCTGGTGTGCAGACCAATCCCGTCGAGGCCGTTCTCGCGGTTTTTCACGAGAATGCTCCACAGCTCGCTCTCCATGATGGTGTTGGTTGCCGGGATGATCAGGCCGAACCTGCGGCGGTAGCTGCAGGAATCCGGGTGGCCGGAGGACAAATCCTCCGCCGCAAGCACCGGCGTGGTTGCCCCGTTGTAGATCGGCCCCGGTGGCGCGATGGTGGGCATCGGCGGCACATTCACGTTGGGAATGAAAACAGGCCGTCCGGACAAGGCTCCTGTGATGATTTTCCCCGGCCCCTGGTTCATGGCAGCGTTTGTCTCGGTGCGCTTTCCGCCACCGCGGAACCTGCTTTTGTGCGTCCGCAGGTGGGCAATTTTTGGTTGGCGTTGACCGGTGGCAAGACATCCAAATCTGGGGGTTGCCGCCGGCCCTTGTCGAGAGGCAAAGGCTCGGGGCGCCGGTTTCAAGGCTGTGCGTTGCGTAGGAGTCTGTGCTATCCTTCATCCTCTGTTTTATGTCCGACAAAGTCATCATTTTCGACACCACTCTGCGCGACGGCGAGCAGTGCCCCGGCGCCTCGATGAACCTGCGCGAGAAGCTGGAGGTGGCCCGCCAGCTCGCGCGGCTCAATGTCGATGTGATCGAGGCCGGCTTTCCGGTCAGCAGCGAGGGTGACTTCGAGGCAGTGCAGCGCATCGCCACCGAGGTGCGCGGACCGATCATCGCCGGGCTGGCCCGCTGCGTGCCGAAGGACATCGAGGCCGTGGCCGCCGCGGTCAAGCCGGCGGGCGACCGCGGCCGCATCCATGTCTTTCTCGCCACCTCGAAAATCCATCGCGACTTCAAACTCAAGAAAGCGCACGAGGAAATCCTGCGCCTCGCTTCCGACGGCGTGAAGCTGGCCAAATCCTATGCCAAGGATGTGGAATTCTCGCCCGAGGACGCCTCGCGCACCGAACCGGAGTTCCTCGCGCAGGTCGTCGAGGCGGTCATCGCGGCCGGTGCGACCACAGTCAATATTCCCGACACCGTCGGCTTCGCCGTGCCGGAGCAGTTCGGCGCGCTGATCAAATACCTCAAGGACAATGTGCGCAACATCGACGAGGCGATCCTCAGCGTGCATTGCCACAACGACCTCGGCCTGGCCGTGGCGAATTCGCTGGCCGCGGTGCAGAACGGCGCCCGCCAGATCGAGGGGACGATCAACGGGATCGGTGAGCGCGCGGGCAATGTCGCGATCGAGGAGATCATCATGGCCCTCAAGACGCGGGCCGACGTTTTCGGAGGAGTGCATACCGACGTGCACACCCGCGAAATCCTCAAAACTTCGCGCATCGTCAGCCGCATGAGCGGCATGCACGTGCAGCGCAGCAAGGCGATCGTGGGCGAGAATGCCTTCGCCCACAGCTCCGGCGTGCACCAGGACGGCATCCTCAAAAAGCGCGAGACCTACGAGATCATGGATCCGGTCGAGGTGGGCTGGGGCGGCACGGAGCTGCCCCTGACCAAGCACAGCGGACGCCACGCCATGGCCGTGCGCCTCGAGCATCTCGGCTACAAGCTGAGCGAACAGGAGATCGGCGCCGTCTTCGAACGCTTCAAGGACATCGGCGACAAAAAGAAATTCGTCTACGATGACGATCTCTCCGCCATCGTCGACGACTCCATGATGCCGCAGGCCGAGGGCTGGCAGCTGCAGGGACTCGAGGTCAGCGTTTCCTCCGAGAAAAAGCCACACGCCATTGTGCGCCTGGTCCGGGAGGGCGAGTCGAAGGAGGGCCGTGCCGAAGGGAACGGCGCGGTCGACGCGAGCATGCGCGCGATCGACGCGGTGGCCGGACGCACCGGCAACCTCGTGGAATACAATGTGCAGGCGGTCACGCAGGGTCACGATGCCCTCGGCGAGGTGACGCTGAAGGTCGACTTCGGCGATGGACGTCTCATCACCGGCAAAGGCGCCAGCACTGATGTGATCGAAGCCAGCGCACGCGCCTATTTGAATGCGATGAACCGCACCTTCATCCCGCGCGAGCTGGGCAGTCAGGCTGGGGGAGTTTGAGGGTAGATTGAGGAGGTAGCAAATATCACGGCGGCATCCTCGCCCGCGACGCTAAACTTTCTCGAGCACGGCGTATCGGAACGCCTCTGCGCCGGGGAAACCGGGTGCGAGTTCAGCCAGTGACCGGTCCGCGCCCGCCGACCACCCGAGTTCCCGCACCCATCGGGCAATGTCCTCGAAATTCACATCCGCCGTGATGTCCTGCCGTCCGGGCAACTCGTAGACGGCGTCCCCTGCGAGACGCTGGTGCTGACGGTAGGCACGCAGCGTGCCTCGCGGACGACGATGATAGATCGCCTCCGTCGATCCCCCGTAGTCGATAGCCAGCATCGTGCCTTCGCGCCAGGCGCCCGACACGCCGCGCAGCCAATGGCTCACCGACTCGAAGATTTCAAGGCGCTGGCCGTCGGGCCAATCGCGGCCGAGTGCCTCCGAGTCGGGTAGGGGACGACCGGGTGGCTGCAGAAATTCACCGAGCTTTCCTTCCTTCACGCGAAGGTGCAGCTCAAGCCAATCGCCGCGGTTTCTTTCGAAGACCCGGCAGGGGAACGCGTCGAAAAATTCGTTGTGATAGATCAGCGCGCGTCCGTCGCAGGCCGCCAATGCCGAGTTGATGTCGGCGTGCCATTGCGCGCGCCGTCCGCGCAGTGCGATCTCCTGCTGTCGCCGCAGCGGTTCCGACGTCTCGACCAAGTGCATGGCAATGCGTCGGCGGTCCCACCAGCCGAAGTCGGCGAGCACCGATGCCGCCAGCGAGCCATTGCCCGGACCGCATTCGATCACCGCAAAATTCTTCCATCCGCGCGCCCCAGCCCCGGACCGCAGCCAACGGGCCACCGCTTTACCCAAGAGCGCGGTCCGCTGGGGCAGCGTGGTGAAGTCACCCCGGGACCCGATTCCGGGGATGTTGCGGGCATAATAGCCGTCGAGCGGATCATGCAGGGCGATGGCCATGAACCGGTCAAACGGGATACAGTTGTCGCTCCGGCCGAGCTCGTCCCGGAGGGTCTGGAGAACGATGGTGCTCACGGACGACTGGAACCCGGCCGACACGCTCGATGCCGCGGGTGTGGAACAGGCGCGCAT
>JBAXCT010000243.1:0-3626 GCA_037141375.1 Chthoniobacterales bacterium
GGCGAATGCGATGTTGACCCAGTTGGCATCAGCGCCCGTGCGGATTTTGAGCAGACCGCCCTGCTTCATGGCCTCGCTCGCGTTTTTGATGATGTTGAAAAACGCCTGCTTGAGCTGGTCCTGGTCGATATCGAGCACAGGCAGCGCGGGCGCGAGATCGACCTCGAGCAGGATGTTGCGAGATTTAAGCTCCGCCTCCAGAAACTCCGCGGCGTCGCGGACGATAGAATTGATGTCATGCGGTGCGCGATGCAGCGGTGCCGGTCGGATGGCGCGGAGGAATTGGGTGACTATCGTGTCGAGTCGCTTGATTTCGTCTCGGGCGATTTTGAGCGGGTGGAGCAACTCATCCTGCTGGTCCTCCGGCAGCTTGCGCAGGCGGCGCTCGAGGAGCTGCAGGTGGATGGTGAGCGAGTTGAGAGGGTTGCCGATCTCGTGCGCCACGCCCGCGGCGAGGAGCTGCAAGGCGGCGACGCGTTCTGTCTCCAGCGTCTCCTGCGCCTCGCGGTGCCGCTCGGTGAAGTCGCGCATGATGAGCGCATAGCCGACATGATCGCGCTGCCCGGGGTGTTCGTCGTCCTCGCCCATGAGCGGAACAACATAGAAATTGAGCACGCGATGCGCGGGATGGAAAACCTCGATGTCCCGCGTGACCACCTCGCGGCCTTGGGCAAGCTCCTTCCAGCGCAGCCCGCTGATGTTACCCGCCAGCGGCCGTCCGATCGTTGCGGCGGGATCCAGCCCGAAGATCATCCCGGCAGCGTCGTTCATGTACACCACGGTGCCGGCGACGTCGGTCACGATGACTCCCTCCCGGATGGCATTGAAGATCGTCTCGAGGAAACGCTTGTCCCGTGCCAGCTCCGAGAAAAAGGCCTCGACTTCCTCCGGTTGGATGAGCCGGAGGCGGGCGAGAAGCTTGTCGAGGAAGGCGCGCTTCATGCGAGGTCGATGTTGAGCAGGGCGGCAAGTTCGTCGACCCGCCGGGCGAAAAGTTGCAGGGCCGCCTCGATCGGGGCAGGGGAGGTCATGTCGACCCCCGCGGCTCGCAGTGTGTCGATGGGGTATTGCTTCCCGCCGGACCGCAGAAAACCGAGGTAGCGCGAGGCGTCTCCGCTCTCCAGCACCTGCCGCGAAAGCGCGATGGCCGCGCTCATCCCGGTGGCGTATTGGTAGACATAGAACGCGCTGTAAAAATGAGGAATGCGCAGGCACTCGAGATCGAGTTGCGGGTCGAGGGTGAAGTCTGGGCCGAAATAGGCAACGAGCAGTTCGTGGTAGATCTTGGTCAGCGTGTCGAGGGTGAGCGCCTCGCCGGCCTCTTGGCGCTCGTGAATGATTTTCTCGAACTCGGCGAACATGGTCTGCCGGTAGATTGTGCCGCGCAGATCGTCGATCTGGCGGTTGAGTAGGTAGGCTTTGACCTGTGGATCGTCCGTCTTGCCGAGCAGGTCGTGCGTGAGAAGTTCCTCGTTGAAGGTCGACGCAACCTCGGCGAGGAAGATAGGATAGTGATGGTCCTGGAAGGTCTGCTCGCGCTGCGCATACCAGGTGTGCATGGAGTGGCCGGCCTCGTGGGCGAGGGTGAACATGTCGGAGAAGACGTCCGCCTTGTAGTTCATCAAAATGTAGGGCGGTGATCCGTAGCATCCGCTGGAGAAGGCCCCGCTGCGTTTGCCCTTCGACTCGTAGCGGTCGCACCAGCGGCCGCGCAGGCCGGATGCCAACTCGCGCACGTATTCGTCGCCGAGTGGGGCGACCGCGGCGGTCACTTTCTCGATCGCCTCGTCGAAAGTGATGTGCGTGGTAATCCGCGGGATGAGCGGGACGTAGGTGTCATAGTGGCGGATCTCCTCGAGGCCGAGCGCCCGGCGTCGCAGTTCGTAGTAGCGGTGGAGGGGGGCAAGGTTGGCGCGGACCGTTGCAACGAGGTTGTGGTAGACATCAGTCGGGATGTTGTTGCGGAAGAGGGCCGCAGAGAGGGTCGAGGCGTGATTGCGCGCCTTGGCCTGGAACACGTCCGTGCGCACCGAGCTGGCCAGCGTGCTGGCCAGGGTGAATTTGTGACCCTCGAACTCACGGTAGAATTGGTGGAACGCCTTTTGCCGCAGCTCGCGGTCGGGCTTGACCAGAAACGAGCTGAAGTTTCCCAGGCTCAGCTCGGTCTGATCGCCGTCCGGTCCGGTGACGATTCCAAAGGTGAGGTCGACGTTGGTCAGCTGGGAAAAAGTCTCCTCGTGGCCGGCCAGCGGCTGGGCGCTCATGGCGAGCAGGCGCTCTTCCCGTTCGTTCAGCGTGTGAGGCTGGCAGCGGCGCAATCTTTCCAGCGCGGTGCGCCATGGCGCCAGATCCTCCGCGGCGGACAGCGCGGCGAACTTGTCCGAGGGGATCGCCATCAGCTCGGGGCTGAGGAAGGAGCATTTCTCCACGATGTCTGTGTGCAGGTTCTGCAACCTCGCCTCGCGCTCGAGGAACGCGGGGTCGGAGGCGTTTTCGCTCACCCGCAGGCTGGCGTAGGTGGAGAGGCGCTCGAGCGGCTCATCGATGCTCTTCTCGAAATCAAGCGCCGCGAGCAGCGCCGCAGGGGAGTTAGCCAAGGTGCCGCGAAATCTTTCGATCTGCGGGTAGCGCTGCTGCAGCGCGGCGAACGCGGATTCCCACGCGGCGTCGTCCGGGTAGAGGTGCGTGAGATCCCAGCGATCAGCCTCGGGAATGTCGTCGCGGGAGGCGACGCGGGTGATGTGTTCCTCGTTTTTGGATGAATGGAAAAGCATGTGGTAAGTTTGCGTGGCTCAGAATTCCGAGCAATTGAAAACGATGCGGTAGCCGCAGAGCGCGCTGCGGCAGACGACTTTGCATTTTTCCGAGACGAGGCTGGCGCCGCAGACGGGGCACACGGTATCCGGGTGTCCGGCGGGCGCGGATGGTGCGGTGACTGCACGGAGGGCGCGGGCCAGGGTCTGGACGGTCTCGATCTCATGCGCGGCGGAGAGGCTGACGCGCAGCCGCGAGGTCCCTTTCGGCACGGTGGGAGGCCGGATGGCGGGGATAAAGAATCCCAACCGGGCGAGTTGGTCAGACGCCTGCATGGCCTCCTCTGCACCGCCGATCAACACGGGATGGATGGCGGCCGGCATCGTGGGGTCGATTGCCGCGGCCAGATGACGCAGCTTAGCTCGCAAGGCGTCCCCCTCGTGGCTCGCACAAATTTCGAGCGCGGCCGACGCCGCGGCTGCGCACGATGCCGGCGGCGCGGTCGAGAAGACAAAGCTGCGGGCGCGGTTGAGGAGAAACTCGACCAGATTGCGCGAGCCGGCCACATAGCCACCGGAACTACCCAATGCTTTTCCGAGCGTCCCCATCTGCACCTCGATGCGTGGGCTCAGGCCGAGTTGTTCCGCCAGTCCGCGTCCGCCGCCGCCGAGAACGCCGACCGCGTGGGCCTCGTCGAGGACCAGCACGGCCCCGTAGCGCTCCTTGAGCGCGACGATCTCGCGCAGCGGCGCGATGTCGCCGTCCATGCTAAAGACAGATTCGGTGACGATGAAGATTTTTGCGTCGGGATGCTTGGCCCGCGCCCACAGCAGATGGTGGTCCGGGTGATGCTCGTATAGGTGCCCCGCCTG
>JBAXCT010000244.1:0-3619 GCA_037141375.1 Chthoniobacterales bacterium
CTGATGCGGTCGCGGACATCAATGACGCGAACTTCCCCGACCTGTTTGTTGCCGCGCCACACTTGGAACGGCATCCCGACTTTCACCCCGGCGATGCGACCTATGTTGGCCACGACGAGGGCGAACTCGGGTTTGACTTCCACCACCGACGCATCGGTGAGGGTGGCTCCCCCGGACGGTTCCATTCCCTCCGCGCCGACGGTCACTATGCTGTTGGCGAGGCGCAGTTCCTTCTCCAAGTTGGCGCGCATCTCGGGGTCGGCCCCCTGCGCAGTTTTCATGTAGGCCTGCACTCCCTCGGTGAGAGCGAGCAGACGCTCGAGCAACTGGCTGTTTTCGTGCTGCTGGCGGTTCAGTTCGTTGACGGTGGAGAGCAGGCGTTCCTTGATTTCTCCCCCGCCGCCTGAACCCGGCGCCAGTGCGTCGAATTTGGTCTGCAAGTCTTCGGCTTGGCGCTTGAAAACCTCGGCTTCGCTGTTGGCGAGGGCCAGGCTTTCCGTGAGGCTCCGTATGGCCTCGCGCGCAAGCAATAGCTGTTCGTTGAGGCGCGCCACATTTGTGGCGTCCTCTCCAGAATCCCTGTCTGTCAAAGAACCTTGGCCTTGGGCGGAGACGGTTCCGGCGGGCGTCATTAAGAGACACCCGGCTAGGACCAGCCTGCCGATTGCGGCCACGTTTATTTTGTCACTTTCGCCGTATGCGATCCGTGCTTCTTGAAGATGCGCGTGGGCGAGAATTCGCCGAGCTTGTGCCCGACCATGTTCTCGGTGACAAAAACTGAATTGAAAATTTTCCCGTTGTGCACGAGGAAGGTATGCCCGACGAAGTCCGGCGTGATCATCGATCGGCGCGACCATGTCTTGATCGGTTTTTTCGAGCCGCTTTCATTGATGCGGTCGATTTTCTCGAGCAGGTGGGCCTCGACGAAAGGTCCTTTTTTGAGCGATCTACCCATGGCTTACTTCTTCTTGTTGCGGCGCTCCACGATGAAGCGGTCCGAGGGTTTGTGTTTCTTGCGGGTTTTGAATCCCTTCGATAGTTGGCCCCAAGGGCTGACTGGGTGCTGGCGTCCGCCGCCGCCCTTGCTCTTGCCGTTGCCTCCGCCCATCGGGTGGTCGATCGGGTTCATGGACATACCGCGCACGGTGGGACGGATGCCGAGCCAGCGAGAGCGTCCGGCTTTGCCGCTGGATACGTTCATATGGTCGCTGTTCCCGACTTGCCCCATAGTGGCGTAGCAGGTGCCGTTGATTTTTCGGATTTCGCCGGAGGGAAGTTTGACCAGAGCGTAGCCGGCCTCGAGGTTGTTGAGGTAGGCCTGCTGTCCGGCGCTGCGCGCGACTTGGCCGCCGCGGCCCGGCATGATCTCGATGTTGTGGATCGCGGAACCGAGGGGGATACGCTCGAGGGGCAGCGCGTTGCCGACCTGCGGGGCGGCCTCGGGGCCGGACGAAACTTTCATCCCAACCTTGAGGCCATCGGGGGCAAGGATGTAGGCCTTCTCGCCATCGGGGTATTGCAGCAGCGCGATGCGCGCGGTGCGGTTGGGATCATACTCGATAGCGATAACGTCGGCCACCGCGCCATGCTTGCGGCGCTTGAAATCGATCAGGCGCAGCTTGCGCTTGTGCCCGCCGCCGATGTGACGGCAGGTCAGGCGCCCCTGATTGTTGCGGCCGCCGGTGCGCTTTCGCGTGGTGACGAGGCTCTTCTCGGGCTTCGTCTTGGTGATCTCATCGAAGGCCGGGAGGACCTTGAAGCGGGCCGACGGGGTGAGCGGGCGAAATGTCTTGAGTGCCATGGCGTGTGATCCAGTTAGACGAGGTCGAGTTTCTCGCCCTCTTTGAGCGTGACGATGGCCTTTTTCCAATGCGGGCGGCGGCCGAAATCCTGACGGCGCTCGCGCTTTTTCTTGCCCGCGTAATTGGCGGTGTTCACCGAAACGACCTTCTTCTGGAAGAGGCTCTCGATGGCTGCCTTGATCTCCAGCTTGTTGGCCGAGGGATTCACCTCGAAAACATATTTGTTCCCCTTATCCGTGAGCAGGGTGGACTTTTCAGTCAGGCGGACGGTGCGGATGATGTCGAAGGGCTCTTTCATGATGACGTCCTTTCCGAAATTTTGGCGAGCCCCTCGCTGGTGAGGAGGATTTTGTCGTAGCGCAGCAGGTGCTCGGCGTTCACGTCGGCCGCGGCCATGAGGAGCACATGCCCGAGATTGCGTGCGGCGCGGCAGATCGCCTCGTCGAAGACAGGCGAGACGATGAGGACCTTGCGGGCGTCCTTCGCGTTCTGCTCGACATAGGCCAAAAACTTTGCGGTTTTGCCGTCCGGGATAGCTGGTGCTTCCACCATGAGAACGTCGCCCGCGAGGATGCGCGCGCTCAGCGCCTTGCGCAGCGCAAGTTTGCGGACCGACTTTGGCGTCTTCTTGGAGTAATCGCGGGGCTTGGGTCCGAAGACCACGCCGCCACCACGCCAGATGGGCGAGGACTTGTATCCAGCGCGGGCGCGGCCCGTGCCTTTCTGGCGCCATGGCTTGGCGCCGGAGAGATTCACTTCGGCCTTTGTCTTGGTGTTGGCCGAGCCGGTGCGGCGGTTGGCCCGCAGCGCGGTGACCACATCGTGGACAGCCTGCGTGCCCTTGCCATTTTCGATGATGGCGATATTGGCTTTTTTCGCCTCTTCGGCGGTGAGAACTTTGGCACTCATGGTTTACTTCTTGCTAGCCGCGGATTTCTTTTTGGATGGACGGATGACAACGTAGGTGCCCTTCGCGCCCGGGACTGCGCCGCTGACGAGAATGATGCCATCCTCTTCGCGTACCTGGACGATCTGCAGATTCTGCACTGTCACGCGCTCGTCACCCATGTGGCCGGGCATGCCCTGATTTTTCCACACACGGCCTGGTGTCGAACGGTTGCCGATGGCGCCAGTGCGGCGGTGCATCATGGAGCCGTGGCTCGCGCCTTGGCCTTGGAAATTGTGCTTCTTCATCACGCCGGCAAAGCCTTTGCCCTTGGACCGGCCAATGACGTCGACATATTGACCGACTTCGAAAGTTGTGAGCGGCACATCGGCGCCAGCTTCGCCCGCTCCGTTGCGGAATTCGCGCACGAACCTTTTCGGAGCAGACGAGGCCTTCGTGAAGTGACCGATCTGCGCCTTCGAAACGCGCGATTCCTTCTGGTCGTCGAAACCGACCTGCACGGCCGTGTAGCCGTCCACATCAGGCGTCTTGACCTGCAGAACTTTGTTGCCCGCCGCCGCAATGACGGTGACAGGTTGGGACACGCCCTTGTCGTCGTAGACGCGGGTCATGCCGAGTTTTTTACCGAGTAGTCCGAGGCTCATGTCGTCTGCTAAATCTGGATGTTGATGTCCACGCCGGCCGGCAGGTTGAGGCGACGGAGTTCGTCCACCGTTTTGGCCGTGGGATCGAGGATGTCGAGGAGCCGTTTGTGTGTGCGGCGCTCAAATTGGTCCATGGACTTTTTGTCGGCATGGGGCGAGCGGTTGACCGTCCAGCGCTCGATCTTGGTCGGGAGCGGCACGGGGCCGGCCACGGCCGAGCCGCTGCGCTTGGCTGTCTCGACGATCTCGAGGACCGAGCGGTCGAG
>JBAXCT010000245.1:0-3617 GCA_037141375.1 Chthoniobacterales bacterium
TCTTCGACTCACTCAACGATCTGGCCAACCTGCGCGCGGCGATGGAGGCGGTGCGCGAGACGAAAGCCATCTGCGAGGGTACGATCTGCTACACCGGCGACATCCTCGATCCGAAGCGCGTCAAATATTCCCTCAAATATTACCTCAAGCTGGCCAAGGAGCTGGAAAAAATGGGCGCGCACTTCCTCGCGATCAAAGACATGGCCGGACTCTGCCGTCCGTTCGCCGCACGGGCGCTGGTCAAAGCGCTGCGCTCGGCGACGGATCTTCCGATCCACTTCCACACCCACGACACGAGTGGCGTAAACGCGGCCTCTGTGCTGGCGGCCATCGAGTCCGGGGCCGACGTGGTCGATGCCGCCATTTCCTCGATGTCAGGTTCGACCTCCCAGCCCAACCTCAACAGCCTCGTGGCGGCGCTGCAGAACACGCCGCATGATCCGGGTCTTTCGCTGGAGGCACTCAACGAGTTTGCCGATTACTGGGAGCAAGCGCGCACCTTTTACGCACCGTTCGACACCGCACCGCGTACAGGCAGCGCGGAAGTCTACCTGCACGAGATGCCGGGCGGGCAATTCACCAACCTCAAGGAGCAGGCTGCCTCGATGGGCCTCGGCCACCGCTGGCCGGAGATCGCGCGCTGCTATGCAGAGGTGAACCAACTCTTCGGCGACATCGTCAAAGTGACGCCGTCGAGCAAGGTGGTCGGCGACATGGCGCTTTTTCTTTTCACCCGCGGCATCAAACCCGCGGATGTGCCCAACCTGCCGCCCGGCACACCGTTTCCGGAATCGGTCAAGGACATGCTGGCCGGTGGCCTCGGGCAACCGGTGGGCGGTTGGCCGCCAAAAGTCGTCGAGGTGGTGCTGGGCAAAAAGAAGGTAGGGGCCGCGCGCGCACCCAAGGTGAACCTCGAGGCGGTGCGCAAGGAATTGACGCCGAAACTCAAGCACGCGCCCGACGACGACGAACTCTACAGCCACCTGATGTATCCCGAGGTCTTTGCCGCCTTCACCAAGTTTGCGCGGGAATACGGCGAGGTCAGCGTTTTGCCGACGCCCGCATTTTTCTACGGACTGAGGACCGGTGAGGAGATCGCGGTCGAGATTGAGCAGGGCAAGACGCTGTTCATCAAGCTGGTCAATCTTGGACCGGCCGACAAAGACGGGCGACGTATCGTATTTTACGAGCTGAACGGCATGCCCCGCGAAGTCGCCATCACGGACAAATCCTTGCAAATCACAAAGAAGGAGCACCCGAAAGCCGATCCGGCCAAGCCGCTCGAGGTCGGCGCACCCATTCCGGGAATGATCACCAGTATCGGACCGGGCAACGGCGCGCGCGTGGCCAAAGGCGACAAACTTCTCACGCTTGAGGCCATGAAAATGCAGACCACGCTCTACGCACCGTGCGACGGTTCGATCGGCGAGATCCTCGTAGCCGCCGGCGATGCGGTGGACGCCGGCGACCTGCTCGTCCGCATGCGCGAGTAGTTATTTTTTCCGGAACTCCAGGTGGTCTTTCTCCACCTCGGCCACGATCACATCTCCTTCGCCGAAGTCGCCATCGAGGATGGCCACGCTGAGCGGGTTGAGGATTTGCTGCTGGATGACCCGCTTGAGCGGGCGCGCCCCGTAGGCGGGGTCGTAGCCCTCCTTGCCGAGGAATTCCTTCGCCTTCTCGGTCAGCTCAAGACGGATGCCCTGCTGCTCGAGGCGCTTGAGCAGGCGCCTGAGTTGGATATCCACGATGCTGGTGATCTCCTTGTCGCTGAGGCGGTCGAAGATGATCGTCTCGTCGATGCGGTTGAGAAATTCTGGGCGGAAATGCCCGCGCAAGGCCTCCATCACGCGGCGGTTGCGCTCCTCCACCGGCAGATCCTCCATGATGAATTGGCTGCCAATGTTGGACGTCATGATGATGACCGTGTTCTTGAAATCCACGGTCCGTCCCTGCCCGTCCGTGATACGCCCGTCGTCTAGCACCTGGAGCAGGACATTGAACACATCCCCGTGGGCCTTCTCGACCTCGTCGAAAAGCACCACGGAATAAGGGTGCCGACGCACGGCCTCGGTGAGTTGCCCTCCCTCGTCGTAGCCGACATAACCGGGAGGAGCGCCGATGAGCCGCGCCACCGTGTGCTTCTCCATGTATTCGCTCATGTCGAGACGCACGATGGAGTTCTCGTCATCGAAGAGAAACTCGGCCAGCGCCTTGCAAAGCTCGGTTTTGCCGACGCCGGTCGGGCCGAGGAAAATGAAGGATCCGATCGGACGGTTCTCGTCCTGCAGGCCGGCGCGGGCACGACGCACGGCGTTGGACACCGATTTGATGGCCTGCCCCTGCCCGACCACGCGCTCCATGAGGCGCTCTTCCATCTTGACCAACTTTTGCCGCTCACCCTCCTGCAGACGGGAGACGGGTATGCCTGTCCAGGTGGCCACGACCTTGGCCACATCGTCCTCGGTCACCTCCTCGCGCAGGAGTTGTCCCCCGCCCTCCTTGGCCAGCTTCTTGTTGTGCTCCTCGAGCTTCGTGGACAGTTCGGGAATTTGTCCGTATTGGATTTCGCTGGCCTTGGCGTAGTCGCCCTGGCGCTGGGCAGACTCAAGTTGGTTCCTCAATTCCTCGATCTGCTCGGCCAACTTGCGCGACTCGGTCACCTGCTTTTTCTCGTTCTGCCACTGGGCCTTGAGCTTAGAGCCCTTCTCCTTCAAGTCGGCGAGTTCCTTTTCCAGCTTGGCCAGACGCTCCTTGCTCGCGGCGTCTTTCTCTTTTTTCAGCGCGGTGCGCTCCATTTCCCCCTGCATGATCTCGCGCTCGAGCTTGTCGAGCTCCGTCGGCATCGAGTCCAACTCGATCTTCAGCCGTGAAGCTGCCTCATCGATGAGATCGACGGCCTTATCCGGGAGAAACCGGTCGCTGATGTAGCGGTCGCTGAGCACGGCGGCGCCGACCAGCGCGGAGTCCTGGATGCGGACACCATGGTGCACCTCGTAGCGCTCCTTGAGACCACGCAGGATGGCGATGGTGTCTTCCACGCTAGGCTCTTTGACCATGACTGGCTGGAAGCGCCTCTCGAGGGCAGCGTCCTTCTCGATGTATTTTCGGTATTCATCGAGAGTCGTGGCGCCGATGGTACGCAGTTCTCCTCGGGCCAGCTGCGGCTTGAGCATATTCGAGGCGTCGGCCGATCCCTCGGCGGCTCCTGCACCGACGATCGTGTGCAGTTCGTCGATGAAGAGGATGATCTGACCTTCCGACGAGGTCACCTCCTTGAGAAAGGCCTTGAGCCTCTCCTCGAATTCCCCGCGAAACTTTGCACCCGCGATCATCGCGCCGATATCCATGGCGATGAGCTTTTTGTTCTTCAGCGATTCAGGGACATCGCCGCTGACGATGCGGCGCGCGAGACCCTCGACGATGGCGGTTTTGCCCACCCCAGGCTCGCCGATGAGGACGGGGTTGTTTTTGGTGCGGCGCGACAAGACCTGCATGGTGCGGCGGATTTCCTCGTCGCGACCGATGACCGGATCGATCTTGCCGCGCTTGGCCAGATCGGTGAGATCGCGTCCGTATTTTTGCAGCGTCTGGTATTTTTCTTCCGGGTTCTGGTC
>JBAXCT010000246.1:0-3600 GCA_037141375.1 Chthoniobacterales bacterium
GAGATGGACCTTTTTGTCGAGGCTGGCGTACGCCAAGCCGTTGTTCTCGTCGACAGGGAAAAGCTGCATCGGCGCGCCGAGGCCGGCGGACTGCCCGCCCATGTCCTGCGCGCCTTGGATTGCAGGCGGCGTCGTATGCCGCTTGATGCGCGGTCGGAGGCCGTCGCAAGGTTTCGTCGCAGTTTGGTGGGGTTGCTCAACTCTGCCGCTCAAGGAGACCTCCGGCTAGAGGGGCCGCAGTTTGAAGAGTTTGTCATGAATAGCATTTTGTCGGCAGTCGATGTTTCCGAGGCTCCTGTTGGTTTGCCGCCGGCTTGCGTCTTGGTGCGCCGCGCGACGGAAATAGATGACGCCGCGTCGACTGGACTGCGCATCACGGCGCTCTGCGGTCTGTTGCGAGTCAGTCATAGCACCCTTGAAGCCTCCTTCAAATCGGTCACCCGTCTCACGCCGCAAGTTTTCCTTCGGCTCCGCCGTCTCAATCGCGCACGCACCGCACTGCTGGCGGCTGATCCATTGCAGGAAAGCGTGACCGATGTAGCCACGCAAATGGGTTTCACCGAACTGGGCCGCTTTGCCGTGCGTTACCGCGAGCTATTCGGGGAGAGTCCATCCGAGACACTGCGGCGCGGACCCTGCGGGTCCGTGTCGGTGGGTACGCTGGCCGCCTGAGATTTTCCTCAGAACGAGTTGTGGAGGATGCGTCGGAATTCCTCGATACCTTCGGGATTCTCGTTCGATCCGTGGCCTGAGGGCACGATCTTCTCCGAGGCGGCGCCGTCGAGATGCGAACTCCAGTAAGGAACGACACCGTCGGAACTCTCGGGCGTGTCACCCTTGCCGCGGTCGCCGATGATCGAGTGGTAGGGCACCCCCTTCCTCATCGGGAGATTGAGAATAGCCTGCAGGAGAGGGGACTTGGCGCGGAGGAACATGACGCTGTTGGCGGGGGCGACGAAGATTTCGCGAAACTCCGGCCGCACCGCGCGCTGGAGGATAAGTTGGTCGGCTTTGAGAAAAGTGAAGGGGAGCCTGATCAGGCTTGCGAAAAATTCCGCGAAAGGATTCATGGCCAGATCGCTGCCGCGATGAGGCACGGAAAAGAAGACGACACGCGCGATCTCCGGTCGCGGGTGGAACTCCACGGTGCGGATGATGCGTTGCTTCAACTCGGGCGTCAGGCTCAGCTCTGCTGGGGACGTGTCGGTAAATTGCTTCCAGAGTTTTTTGCCGCCCTCGCGGATTTGCAGGCTGGAGATCAGACCGCCCATGCTGTGCCCGGCCAGAATCATGCGGCTGAAGTTGGGGTTCTTATGCTGAGGGTCGAGGGCGATCCGGTACCGGTCGAGTTCCGCGCGCAGCTTGGCGGCGGAGGCCCAGACCGGAAGGCCGGTGGGGTAAAGGAAGAACCAAAACTGGTAGTGCTCGCGGACTTCTTTGTCGGCCAGCAGTTCGTTGACTGCAGGCACCCATGTCTCCGGTCGCGACATGAGACCGTGGACCATGACGACAGGGATTTTTTCTGGGTCGAAACGCTGGAACTGGTAAAGACCGGCATGATCCATATTGAGGTCCGTGCGGATAAGTGCGCGGACGTCGATGTTGCGGTTCTTGCCTTTGGAAAGCATGTAGGCTAGAGGCGCGGAAAAATCCGCGGCAAGTTTGACCTCGCGACCTTGGTAGATGCAGGTGTCGTTTTGGCGTGTGCGGTAAAAGGCAAGCTGCGGGCTGGACCCGTCGAGGCGCACCAGAACCGTGACAGGTTCGGCAATGCCGGCGAGGGGAGGAATGCCTGGCTGCCCGCGCAAGGCGGGATTGTTCCTCGCAAAGTGTGCGATGCAGGGAAGCCCCGCCCCGTCCTGCATGGTGCGGACTCTCAGCTTTGTAATCTGCACGGCATCGGCGGGAAGTATCCCGTCGGGAATTCGTGGATCGAGCGTTGTGCGCGACTCGGTTGAGACAGTGATGAACTTGCCGCCGGGCAGCGGCTGCGGGGCAAACTTTGATCCCGCCATGAGGGCGACGATTTCCGCCGTGGCTATCTTGTTGATCCTCTGCTCGAGGCTGGCGGTTGGCGCGTTTGCCGTTGTTCGCGCCACCTCAATCAGGGCGGCCAACTTCTCCGCGGCGGGCAATCCCTTCTTTTGTGCCTTGGCAAGAAGCTGAGCCTCCGAGTCACTGTCATTCTGTCTTGCCAAGTCTATCGCAGTCTCGCGCAGCGCTTTGCTGTCGTGCTTTTTCACTTTAACCCCCACCACCGCACAACCCGTGAACAGGGTTGAGGAGATAGACAGCAGGAGAGCGGTGCGGAGGGGGCGGATCATCGGAGAATGGCTAGTCATGTCAGCCCTGCGACTTAACCTGACGCGAAACGCTTAGCAAACACAACCTTTGGGCGCCCGCAATGTGGAGCTGTTACGGTGAGGCGCGGACCAATTCTCCGAGATGCTTTTTTTACCATCCTCCGATTAACGGATGATTCCTCGCTGGCTGGTTTCGACGAAAAGGCAAATTTCCTCCACTTCGGCGCTGCCGGTCACTTCGCGGCGGATGCTTTCCACGGCCTGCTTGGTGTTGAGCTTTCCGCGGTAAAGAATGCGGTAAGCCTCCTTGAGGGCGCGGATCGTTTCTGAGCAAAATCCCGCCCGCTCGAGACCGACGCTATTGATGCCGCGCACTTCGGCGGGATTCCCGTCAGCGATCATGAACGGGGGGACATCCTGCACGATTTTCGAGCAACCGCCGGTGATGGCATGTCTCCCGATGCGGCAAAATTGGTGGATGGCGGTGAGTCCACCGATGACCGCATGGTCGCCCACTTCAACATGACCGGCGAGGGTGCCATTGTTGGAGAAAATCACGTGGCTACCGACCACGCAGTCATGCGCGATGTGCGAGTAAGCCAGAAAGTTTCCGGAGTTCCCGACGACCGTTTTGGTGCCGGGCAATGTGCCGCGGTTCACCGTGCAGAATTCACGGAAGGTGTTCCCGTCGCCGATCTCGAGGTGGGTTGGTTCACCGACGTATTTGAGATCTTGCGTCCGCTGTCCGATCGAGCCGTACGCGTAGAAAAAATTTCCACGTCCGATCTTGCCCGACCCCATCACCGTGACGTGATGCTGCAACTCTGTGTCTTCGCCGATCTCGACGCCCGGCCCGACAACGCAGTAGGGGCCGATGCGCGCCCCGGAGTGGATTTCCGCCGCCGGGTCGACGATGGCGGTGGGGTGGATCATTCCGAAACGAGTCCGAAGAGCAGGTTGCCTTCGCTGACCACCTCGCCGTTGACCGTGCAGGAGCAAACCGCGCGGGCGATTGTCTTGCGGGACCGCGTCAGTTCGCAGTGGATGAAGAGGGTGTCGCCGGGGAAGACCGGCTTGCGGAATTTCACTTCGTCGGCGCTCATGAAGTATCCGATCTTTCCGGAGTTCTGGGTGTTCAGCATCATCAAAATGCTAGCCACCTGCGCCATGGCCTCGACCTGCAGCACACCGGGCATCACGGGGTGGTTGGGGAAGTGGCCCTGGAAAAATGGCTCGTTGATCGTGACCGACTTCACCCCTGTGCACTTGAGGTCGCCCTCGAAGCCCACGATGCGGT
>JBAXCT010000247.1:0-3583 GCA_037141375.1 Chthoniobacterales bacterium
CAATGAAACCCAGCGCACCGGTGTAGATACCACGTGGAGACTCTTCCAGTTCGGCAATAATTTCCCGCGCGCGTTTCTTCGGCGCACCGGTGATGGATCCTCCGGGATAGCAGGCTCTCAGGGCCTGCAGCGGGCTCACCTCATCGCGCAATGTCCCCTCGATCGTGGAGACAAGGTGATGGACATGCTCGAATGTCTCGAGCGCGCAGAGGGCCGTAACTTTCACGCTGCCGTATGCGCAAACCTGTCCGAGGTCGCTGCGCTCAAGATCCGTGATCATGACCAACTCGGCTTTCTCCTTGGCCGAACCCAGCAGTTCTCTCGCCGCCTCAGCATCGGCGCGCGCCTCGTGCTCGCGAACGCGGGTGCCCTTGATCGGGCGCGTCAGGATCCGACGCCCGTCGATGCTGATGAAAGATTCGGGCGACGCACTCGCAACGACGGTGTCACCGAGTCGGAGAAACGCAGAGCATGGGGCAGGGCTGGCCTCGCGCAACCGCCGATAAAAGTCGCCCGCCCCGCGCTCCCAAGGCGCGGTCAGCGTATGCGTGAGATTGACCTGATAAATATCCCCGGCGGCGATATATTCCTGCGCACGACGCACGCGCTCAATCCAGACATCAAGAGGAACCCCCGCTTGAAAATCGGTGCGGGCGGCAGGAAGCAATGGAGCGGAGAGATCCAGTTCGGCCCGCGACCATGAAGGAAAAACCCCGAAGCGAAAATTGCCTTGATAATCGAACCACCCGGCCAAGCCGCCATCGGACATCCCGCGGCGGCCAGAGCGCCAGCGCTCCTCCAATTTTCCCCAGTCGTCCCAGCCCCCTTCCATCACTTGCTCCGGACCGCTGGCAACAAGGGCGGGGCGCCCGAAGGCGATCCCATCAAATATGACGCCATCCGCAGCACCGCTCAGCACATCCGTGCTCGCCGTCGCCGCAATTTTCCCGTTCGGTCCGCCCATGGCTGCATCTTGGGTTGGAAAGCCTTTCCTTTTCAAGGACCCCCGCGCTAAAATGTCAAAAGCTATGCGCCCCACATTCATGGTTCTGCTGACGGTCGGGTTGGCCGTTGCCGCTAGCGCGCAGGATGAAATCCTTCCCGTGCCCCAGACAGCAGAGCCAGCGACAACCGAAGCACCGAGCGCCGAGTTGATTGTTCCCCCGGAAAAAAGCGAGGTCACCGAACCCTCGCTCTCTCCCGGCGAAGAGCCGCTGCCCCCGATGGATGGAAAATTGCCGGGGGAGGAAAATATTTTTGGGAACGACCTCTTCGGTGGCAGCGATGTCCTCAATCCGCCGCCCATGCCTCGGATCCCCGATCGTCCCCCGGTGGTAGAGGATCCGAACGAGGCCGAGAGAAAAATGCGGGTGAAATTCCGCCAAGTTAAAGCAAGGATCCAAAACGACCCGCAGCTACTTGAGCTCAAGGACATGGCGCAACATGCGCCGAATCCAGAAGATTACCGAGCAGCGCGGCGCAGCTACTACGCGCTCTTGTTCGGCAAGGTGCGCAAAGCCGATTCGAGCTTATCCTCTTACGCGGACACACTGGAAAAGCTCGCCGTCGCCGATCTCTATCAGACGCGGATCCAGCCCACGGTGGCACTCAATCCTGCGCCTGCGCCCCAACCGGAGCAAAAGTTTGTTCCGGGCAGCGAATATCCAGACGCCGAGCCACTGTCGGAAAAGCCGGTTGCCCTACCGTAAGGGCACGATTCAAACGCCGACCAGAGGCAGTAACTCTCCGAGCGAGCGGATGGTGAAATCCGGTTGCACTAATCCGACCGGCTCCTCCTCGCCATCCAGAGCCAGCCAGCACGTTCGCAGGCCCGCCCTTTTTCCTCCCGCGATATCCCGGGCCAAGGAGTTGCCGACCATCAGCGCCTCGTCGGGCGACACCTCGAGCGCGGCGAGGAGATGATGAAAGATGGCAGGTTCGGGTTTGCCGGTGCCGATTTCGCCGGAAACCACCGCGGCATCGAAAAAAACCGCGAGACCGGAAGTCTCTATTTTCTCCCGCTGGAGATCCGCCGCACCGTTGGTCAGCAAGCCCAAGCGAAGGCCAGCGCTTTTCAGATGGTGAAGGACATCCTCGGCTCCGGGCAGGCGACTTTGCCTGGCCCGCCGGCACTGCAGGAAAAATTCACCGAGGCCCTCCGCCAGCGCCGTATCGGGAGCGCCCTCCACCGCAAGAGCGCGACGCCAGATTTCGGTGCGGAACCACGGAACCCACTCGCGCAAATGGCGCAGGTAATCCTCCTCACCGTGGAAATGCCCCCACATGCCTTCGAAAGCGACAATGCCTAGCGCATCGCACCTCTCCACCGGCGCGTGTTCATGCCACAGTTCCTCGGCGGCATGCTTCGCCGTCGCAGCCAGCCGCGCCGCATCGACGCCGGTTTTTTCCGCGGCCTGCGCGGCGGTCTCCATCAACGCCTGACGAGACACGCGCTCATCCCAGATGAGGGTGTCATCCAGATCGAAAACAACCGCGCGGAACTTCACGGGCCCAGTCAAATCTTTTCCATGATGCGCAGCAACTCCCGACCTTCGCGGCCAGCGTAGGTCGGAATCCCACCACGCTCTTCAAGCAGGCGGAATTTTCCGTCGAAAAGAAGATCGAGTTCCGCGCGAGTGCATCCATAAGGCGGTCCGTCATCGTCATTGTCGGGCTCCGCATAAAAGATGCCACAAAGCCTTCCGCCGGACCTGAGAGCAAGGTGGGCGGCCTGCGCGTAGTCCGGTCGACGGTCCGGTTCGATGGCGCAGAAGCAGGTGTGTTCAAAGATGGTATCGAACCCCCCGCGCAGCGCGACAGGAAGCTGGAGAAAATCACCAAGCACATAGGAACTCCCCTTGCCTTGGGCGAAGGCGCTCGCCTGCTTGAGCGCGATCGGCGAGATGTCGAGGCCGACGCACTCGACGCCGGCAGCGGCCAGCGCGCGGACGTCGTGGCCGACGCCGCAGCCAGGCACCAGCACACGCCCACCCATGGCAGAGCCGAAAAGTTTCCCCGACAACACCGGATGCCCCGCACCCTTGTCCCATGGCGTGTCATTTTCCTTGTAGCGGAGGTTCCAATCCATGTGTGCGTAATCCGGGCGACGTGCGCCGAAAAAATTACCGGGACAAATCCGTCTGGCGCAAGAGGCGGAATCCGCGCCCGGCCAGCACGGCGCTGGCGCACTCGAGATCATCGGTGTGAATGGCAATGAGCGGGCGGCCGCGCGGGCGGACGAGCAGGGTGTAGCTGAAGTGGATGTTGACCTCGGCCTCGAGCAATGCGGCGAGCATGCGGGGCAGGTCGGAGGCACCCTCCTCCAATTCGGCCACAACGAGTTCGCAGACGCCGTAGGCGATGTCATTGCGGTCGAAGAGTTCCTCGAGTTTCTCAGGATCGCTCACAATGATCCGCGCGATCGATGTTTCGGAGGAATCCTGGATACTCAGGGCGAGGACGACCACGCGCTCCTCGTTGAGCATCTTGACGACTTCCATCAGCGCACCGACGCGGTTGGCGAGGAAGACCGAATATTGGCGGACTTCCGGCCCGGACAATTTCTCGGTGGTCTCTGTAGTCA
>JBAXCT010000248.1:0-3570 GCA_037141375.1 Chthoniobacterales bacterium
GAATCGCTTCAACTGTGACACTGCCGGCTTCGGCGATCTGCGCTGCGTTGTCGGTAGGCCAGATGTCGGGGCCGAACATCTGCAGACCCCACTGCACGTGACGGGCAGAGTCGCTGATGGTGGCTAGGCTGACTTGGAAATTGCCAGTGGAGCCAAGATCCGAATAAGCGTCAACCGAGCTGCTGTAGTCGGGCGCAAAGTCCTTCACGAAGGCGCGGAAGTTGTATCCGACGCCCTGATAGGTGCTGGACAAGTTGAATGCGCTCACCGTGCCATCGAACTGTATGGTTTTGCCGGTGAGAGTATCATCTTGGCCGTAGAGATTGGCTTGCATCATTTTGTTTCCGGTGGAACCTGGAGCCCCGCTTGGCGTATACCAGTAGGCACTCGCGTCACCGATTGTGTTCGGGCTGAAGGTGACATTGGTAGCTGTCAGGAAGTTTGCCTTCAAATCAGCAATACCCCAACCGCTGCCGAAAGCGAAACCGCCGCCGTTCGCGGGCAACTCAAACACGTTCATGTAGCCAAAAGTCAACTCACTTGAGTTGATGGTTTTGTAGACAGTTTGTGCCGAAGCGCCGGTGATGGCGGCTGCGATTAATGTGGTGATTAGGAGGAGTTTTTTCATTGTTGTGGAGGGTGTTTGGTTGGTTGTTGTCTTGGTTAATCGCTAAGGATTGGGATAGATTTCGTTTAAGATTCGGCTCGAGTCAACTTTTTTTTCAACTTTTTTGGTGGCCTTGGTGGCAGGCTTTTCTCACGCCAAGGACGCCAAGGGACGCAGAGGCCAAGCCGGATCGCCGCGGGCGTGAAGCAAGCTGATAATCTAGGTTGCTCATGTTCCATCTCTCAACTCTCAACCGCTCTTGTGGTTTTACTGCTGGTTGACTTTGAGGCGCAGGAAGGTCTTGCTCGTGTAAGGGGTGGTGAAGGTGACCGTTTTTCTGACAAACCCTTGGGGAGCAACACCCTGAGTGGTGCTCATTCCCGAGTAGCCGTTCTGCCCGCCGACCAGCTTGGTCCAGGCTGACGAGAGGTCGCCGCTGAACCACGGTTCCACGACCAGCGTCGCATCGTCCCGGAGGTCGAAAGCATAGGTGACCGTGCTCCCAGCCACGGAGACCTTCGCCGCGGTCGAACCCGCCATCGGCAGGGCTGCACCGAAGGAGTATTTGATCCCCTCGGGTATGCCATCCCCATTGCCATCCGCGCCGAAGGCCGTGGAGGTGGAGATGCCGGCGGTCTGCAGGTATTGCTGATAGGCCGTGAGGGTTGCTTGGGTCCCGTTGGGAGACGAGGTGCTGGTGCCACTCGAGTTTACCGCCCGCACGCGGGCGTAGTAGGTCGTGCCCGGGCTCAGGCCGGTGACCGCCTGCGAAGTCCCGCTGACTGACAGATCCTGGGTCGTGTAGCTGGCGAAGGACGACGAGGACGAAACATCCAGCCGATAGCTGGTCGCCCCGCTCACTGCGCCCCAGTTGACCGTGAACCCGGTGGACGTGACCGACGAGAAGGTCGGCGTCGCAGGGGCAGAGGGGCCCGTCGCTTCGGTCTGGAAGACGCGCACGTAGTCTACCGAGTAGCGGGCAGAGGTCAGGGAGCTATCGATCGTGTTGTTCACGTAGCTTCCGCCCATGGCGAGATTGAGAAGGAGGAAGAACTCCTTCTCAAAGGTCGGCGAGTCGGGCGAGGCCCAAGTTCCTGTGGTGACCCCATCGACCCGGAAGGTGACCTTGCCGGCTTCCCAGAGCACGCCATAGGTGTGGTAGGTGGTGGAGGGCGAACTCACTGTCGGGCGAGGGCTGACCTCGATCGGATTTCCGCCGTTGCGGCTGGTCGAATGGGTGGCTTGGCCGACGGTGTTGGCATCGCTGCCCGTGCCGCGCCATTCCATGACATCGATCTCTCCGCACGCGGGCCAGCCGACCGTGCTGATGTTGGTGCCCATCATCCAAGCGGCGGGCCAAGGGCCGACCCCGGTCGGGAGTTGGGCGCGGAATTCAATCAGGCCGTATTTGAAGCTACGCTTGTCCTGCGTCTTGATGCGGGCGGAGGTCCAGTTGCCCCCGCTCTTGATCGCGTCGATGATCACGTTGCCGTTCTCCACCCGCAGGTTGTTCGTGTTGCTGGTGTAGGTCTGCTCCTCGTTGTTGCCCCAGCCACCCGCGCCGAGCTCCGGCGTCCAGTTCCCCGCGTTCAGCGCGCTGCCATCAAACTCATCCGACCAAGCGAGCTTGTAGGTTTGCGTGCCGATCGTGGTGGATGTGGTCACCGCGCCGTAGCCGACGGAGAGGTCGTCGAGGTAGACCGAGCCTTTGTCGGTCGACGCATTTTGGACGAACTCGGAGATGAGTTGGACCTTGACCGCCCCGACCGGCACCGTGCCATTGGCGGTGAGCGGGACCCATTGGTCGGCCGTCATCGTGCTTGCCGTGATGCTGGTGACATTGCGGCCGATCTCAAGATCCGACCCGTCGAGATACTTGAAGCCGAAGTTGAAGGTGCTGCCGCCGGTGAGCGGATCGATGGAGAAGACCTTGGCCACCCCACGCGCATGGATGGCTGTGCCTGCGGCCAGCCCGGGCGTGCTCCCCGGTTGGAATTCCTGATAAACCGTGCCCGTCTGGCTCGGTCCCTGCCACACCCCGTTGGGGTAGTAGTTTTGGCCATAGACCTTCATGGCTTTGGTTCCGGCATACGCGGCGAAGATCACGCTTGGATCGAGGTTGCCGAGGCTGGCGCTGTAGACAGAGTCACCGCTGGCCACGACGTTCTTGCTCACGCCTTCCAGCGGATATTGGCTCCAGGTCGAGGGCGGAGTTCCGGTCCCCGGATCGGTCGCGTCGGACTCGAAGCCTCCATTGGTCAACTCGAACGCTTTCGTCGCGAGGGTGAGGTTGATGGAATCAAATTGCGCGATGTTTCCGGAATCCAGATCGAACTCGAAGTCCGTCATCTGGAGGACGAACCGAAAAGCTGGCGCATTGGGATCGAAGGTCGTGTTCCGTCCGGTGGAAGCAAGGGTGCCGCCTGCGCTGGTGAAGGATCCGCCTTCAGGCAGGAGAATCGCCCAGCGGTCTGTGATCCCGTCGGGCGTAAAATAAGCTGTCGATCCCGGAGTGGCTCCCGCCGTGGTCTCATCGACCGCGGTGCCTAGCGCGATACTGCCGGTGACACCACCGGCGTTGTTGAGCGACTCGAGGCGGACCTGGACCTTGTTTTTGGGCGGGGTT
The DNA here is from genome assembly GCA_037141375.1 of Chthoniobacterales bacterium. Classification (GTDB taxonomy): domain Bacteria; phylum Verrucomicrobiota; class Verrucomicrobiia; order Chthoniobacterales; family JACTMZ01; genus JACTMZ01. The sequence goes on from JBAXCT010000248.1 coordinate 3,234, forward strand.
GGTGTCCCGGTGAATTTCCCGGAGGCCCGCAGCAGCGTGGTGAGTGAGCTGGACGACAGATCTAACGTGCCGGGGGAGGCGAAGGTTTTGACCGCGCCGTAATACCACGGATAGGTGTCGTTGGATGAATTAACATTCATTTCCAACTGTCCGCTGCCCACGGTGGTTGCGCTCCTTGCCAGCAGGTCCGCCGTCGAGCTGTAAAGTTGCCAGCCCAAGTCATCGAGGCTGGCCGTTCCGTTGAAGTCGTCGCTCAAGTTCACTGCCTTGGTGGCAAGAGTGACCACAATGTTCTGGTCGGCAGTTTCCTTGTCGTTGCTGACGACGGTCAATGTCC
>JBAXCT010000249.1:0-3543 GCA_037141375.1 Chthoniobacterales bacterium
ACCGACTGCATGGCGAATCCGACCGTGCGCTGCTGCTCGGGCAGCAGATCCGCCACGAACGCGCGGAAGGGCTCCATGCTGATATTGACCGAGGCGTCGAGGATCCAGAGCAGACCGGCCGCCATCCACAGCGCGGACGAATGCGGCATGGCGACGAGAGCGAGGCTGGAGCAGACGGCGCCGACCAAAAAATAAGGGCGCCTCCGTCCGAGCACGCCCCACGTGCGGTCGCTCATGTGGCCGATCAACGGTTGCACGAGCAAGCCCGTGAGCGGAGCCGCCAGCCAGAGCAGGGGCAGTTCGCTTTCCTTGGCGCCGAGGTATTCGTAGATCGCCGACATGTTTCCCATCTGCAGGCCCCAACCGAACTGGATTCCGAAGAACCCGAAGGACATGTTCCAGATTTGCCAGAAAGAGAGACGCGGTTTTTCCATGGGCACGATGATTGACCGAAGACGTAAACAAAAACCCGCCCAGCGGCAAGCGCGGTGAGGGGTGCGCGGTGAGGGGATCGAACCCCCGACCAACTCGGTGTAAACGAGCCGCTCTACCGCTGAGCTAACCGCGCGAAATAGTCTGTTAATGGTGTAATTGTCATGGAAGCTTTTTTAAAATCTGACCCGCTTTTTTAACCCGTATACTGTGATAACCATGAAACATACATTTGAACCAAGAGAGAAGGGCCCAAGCCCCAGGCTCCGCAAAGTGGCGGAAAACATCTACCAGTATTCGGGTTCACGGAGATCCGACTATGCCCGCTTTCGTCACAAGGGCCAGTGCATTATCCAGGCTTTGGGTAGCCGCGCTAACCCCTGCACCTCGCTACCCGAAGCAAAGAGGCTTCTTCGGGAGATGAAGAACGATCTGGACGCGACTGAGCAGACCGCCATCCGCAAGAACTTTGCCCAAATCATTACCGAATTCGAACAGGTGCTCGGCGGGGCCAAAGCCACCCTCAAATATAAGAAGCGCTATCTGAAACAACTCAAGTCCGACTTCCCTGTCCCAATGACCACGCGGGTCGGCGAAATCAAAAAGAGCCACATCCTCACGTTCATGGCCATCTTCAAGGAAGCCACGGCAGACCACTACAACCACGTGTTTACCTTGGTCCGCGCGATCTTCGACTACGCCGTAGCCGACCGGGCCATCGCAGTTTCCCCTGCCGATGGCATCAAGTATCGCAAGCGCCAAGAAACCAACAAGAAACTCATCCCGACCTGAGAGGAGTTCAATCGGATCGTGGCCAGCGTGCGCTCGCAGGTCTACGCGGATACGAGCAAGGAAAGTGCCGACCTAATCGAATTCATGGGCAAGGCCGGTTTGGGGCAAGCAGAGTGCGCTGGGCTTCGTTGGCAAGACATCAACTTCAACTCCGAACGCGTTGTCATCATACGGCAGAAGACGTGCGCTGAGTTCACCATTCCGCTTTATCCTGTGGTTCGACCGTTGCTCGAGAGAATGGCTGCGGAGCGAGATCTCGATCGTGATCCCGAGGAGAAGGTGTTCAAAGTGAGGGATCCTAAAAAACCTTTGGAGTCTGCCTGCAAGCGCCTGGGGTTGACCAAATATTCAGCTAGAGCCTTCCGGCGCATCTTCATCACACGATGCCTGCATGTCTTGGGCATTGACGTGCAGACCATTGCCTCTTGGCAGGGACACAAGGATGGGGGCAGTTAATTTTGCGAACTTACGCGCGGCTGAATAACAAACATCAGCGTGAAATGGGGAAGCGGCTTGTAGGCCCTGCAGATCGGCAGGCGGTGGCAAATAAAACCTAAGGGAGATGCATGGCCGTTTTTCCAAAGTCACCGCCGCGTCGGCCTTATGGCCTTTCTCCCCTCTCACCACAAGCTCTCCGAGGAGTGGTTAATTGATTGCCTGTCGGCGGCGCGGAAGGCGCTCGTGGAAATCATAACGCGCTTCCCGAAGAGGTGAGCGGAGTGCTGGTGTCTTCAGGCATGGGGCCAGAGACTCACTTGCCCGATTCGCCGAGCGTCTTGAGCTGACGATCCGTCACGAGCCAAACGAGTCCGTTCTCCGCGGCTAATTTTTTGGACAGCGCCTGCCGCTCCGCCGTCTTTGGATACTCGATGAGCAGCACGGGCTTCTGGGCCGAAGCCAATGTTTTCAAGTGGCCGAGGATTTCATCTGTGTGCGAGGCGGGCTGGAGTTTTTTCCCATTGGTGAACAAGTCCTCGATGCCTTGGGCGCTGATGACCTCGACGAAGTCCTTGTCGGCGGCGAGTTGGGAGCCGTTTTGCGGGATGACAAGTGCCGCAGGATTCTTCGCACGGGCGCGGGCGGAGATCGATTTCACCCAGTCCACCATGTCGCGGCGATAGGTCTGCTTGGTCTCCGGGTTCATGCGGTCGTCCAAGTAATCGTTGGCTCCCTGCTCATACGTCTGGAAGCCATCAACGATGTCCAGATACACACCGTCGAAACCGCGAGCCATCGCGTCCTCAACTGCGGGTAGCATGAGCTTTTGCCACTCGGCGTTCCAATATTTGACCTGATAATTTCCCTTCCACTCAGGGTTCTCGATCCCGAGCCACGCCGGCGCGTCGGCGGTGCGCTGGCCATGGCTGACCCACTCGGTACGCCAGTAGGGGCGGTAGTCTTCAGCCTCCCCAATGGAAATGTAGGCGACCACTTTTCGCCCCTCCTTCCCGCTGCGGATTGCGTCGAGGTCCGCTCGCTCCCACGGCGTGTCGCCAGCGAAGGCCGCGTCGAGAACGATCCAATCGCGTCCGCTCTCCTTGAGTTGCGCAACGGCCGCTGATTTTGTTTTTGCCAAGGAATCGGCCTGCAGGATGTAGGCGAACGAGGCGGGGTTTGATTCCGCGCGGGCGAAGTGCGCCAGCGCAAGAATCAAAATAGACACCATGAAGGCAGGGGGTTTCATGGCGGAATTTCGACGAGTGATTGTTGGGAGGTTATCGTTCCAGGGGCTGGGATTGGGCGGACTCCGAGACAGAATAGACGTGGACTTCCTCGGGTCCAATCCTGCCCCTCAGGATACCGCCTTTGAGTTCCAATCCGGTTGGCCGGTTGGCAAACAGGGATGCGAGTGTTTGGCCGGCCGAGTCGGGAATCGCCGTGTGCAGATCTCGCAAGGTGCTCCTGTCGGTATTGAAGACCACGAGGATTTTCTTCGCGTCCATTTCCCAGAGGAAAACATGGACGTGCTCCGCGTTGGACGGGAGGGCGCGGCGGGTGCCCTTGAGGAGAAACGGAGCCAGTTGGCTGATCTCCTTGGCCTGCTTCCCGATTTCGTCCCAGAGCGCTGGGGCCTGCTGGTTCAACGTCACGTGGCCCTTGATCGGCGTGCCGTCGTAATATGTGTAATACAAGACACCCTTGACCCCAGCAGCGAGAGCTCCATACAGCATGTTCCGGGATTCCGATGGGGTTGGAAAAACACCCCTTTTCGACCAACTGAAGGATTGGAGGTTGGCGATGGGGACAATGCCCGAGCCTTCGACTTCCGACACCCGGGATTTCAACAATTGGAAACATCGCTCAAGCATCAGTTCATCA
>JBAXCT010000250.1:0-3515 GCA_037141375.1 Chthoniobacterales bacterium
ACTTCACTGGGCTCGTTCCTGCCCAACCCAGCAGCGGCACGGAATCGGTTTCGTGCCCGATCAGATCCCGCGACAGGCGCCAATCAAGATTCTCGTCGAGCAGCAGACGCACACTCAGTGGACGGCCAAAGCGTGTTCGCGGGACTCCTCGAGCACCGCCATGACCTGTTCGCGTTGCACTGAAGGAAAACCCTCAAGGAAATCCTCGATGGAGTCGCCGCCCTCCAAGTGATCGAACAAGCTTTTTACCGGAACGCGCGTGCCGGCAAAGACCAGTTCGCCGCCCAACACATCCGGATCCTGTGACGTTGCCTTCATATGGCATTGGCTTAAACCCAAGAATCCCCTGCCGCAACACCGCTTCCCGACATTCAACTGGCTTCTCTTTGCCTTAGGGCAACCTTCGCAGACTCCGATTCCGCTGTGCTCAGGTTTGCCCTCGGCTACAGCCTCACGCCATCTCCGGTTTCGCCTCCGATTCCGCCCTCCGACCTTGCAGTCTACCGACCAGCCTCATTGAGCCGAGGCCAAGAGATCCTCTTCGACTCCTTGGAACGGACTAACGCTGATCGCTGAGAGCATCGTTACAAATTCTTGGCGCGAGACCCCGGCCAACTCCGCCGCGCGCTCCTGGCTTAATTCTCCCACTTCATAGAGCTTCGCGGCAGCCATAAAACGAAGCCTGCCCGCCACCTCAGACGGCGCACGCCGCATGGCGGATAGAGCGCTAACAGGAACATCCATCTCAACTTTCATAGAATCAAACTAGCTGCAAACAGCCCTGATGTCCCACGGCCTTCGCACGCCTTGTTCGGCAGCCGTCCGCTCCTCAAGCCGCAAACTCGTAAACCGGCGCTTCGATCCGCCGCACCGGTGCGCTTTTCCCGGCGATGATCGCCTGCAACCTGTCGACCGTCTCACGAGAAAAGAAAGCTTCCCCAGTCTCCTGCGATACCCGGGCAGGCACATGCTCGACGACGAAGACCTTGCCGTCCCGCTCGAGCGTGTAAGTAACCAACTTTTCCTCCATGGCTGCATGCTATCCGATGGAAAGCATTCCTCACGATCCAAATGGTCGCCGTCCGGCATACCGAATATGGGCCACGACGACCTCCTCCGGCATGACCCGGTAAAAAATCAGGTATTTCTTGAAGTAAAGGAAACGGAATTCAGCACGAAACCTCCAAAGAGGAAACCGTTCGGGAGCTTCCATTAACGAGTCCGCCGCATCCAAGATGCCACGCAAGTATTCGTTGGCCACCACATCACTCGCAGACGCCTCGAAGACATCTTCACGAACCTTGAGCAAGTCGCGTGATGCACGACCGGCTTAACGGACAACGTATTTGCTCAAAGCCCCAGTGCCCGCCGGATTTCCTCCGGCGAATGCAGCCGTCCGGCAGCGATATCGGCCTCCGCCTCCGCCAGCGCGGCATTTATCTCCGCCCGCACACGAGCATCGGCGGTCTGCAGGGAGAGCAGCTCCTCAGCCGTTTCCTTGACCAAAGCCAACTCCTCGGCACTGGCCTCGCTTAAATGCTCAAGAATTTCCAGCGCACTCATGAATTGTCTTCTACTCTCTTCCGCAACAGCGGTCAACTGCGTGCCTCGAAACACCTTCCTTCCGAAACACCGTGGCCTCCGGCCGCTCCTGCCCCCTGCTCCTATCCGGCCCGTATCAGTTGGTTGGCAAGCAACTTGTCTCCGCGTTGCTCCGGCTGGTTCTCCGAGCCGGAGGGCACGCTCTACTGGGCGATAACGCCCTGGCTTTCTCCTCGAGCAATGGCTCACGCGGCTCATCGATCATGCGCCTTGCCGCCTCAGAATCGCGCTCGGCCTTGGCCAACCAATCCAGCGCGCTGCGACGCTGGTCATCCATCTCGTTTGGCGAGAAGTCGCCCCTCGTGTGAAGCCACGTAAGGCAAAGTATTCACCACATGGGCCTGACGCCGCCATTCGTTCCATGTGACCACGGCGACGTCCATCGACTCCGGCACATCGGCTACCAGCAAGCGAACTCGACGCGAGCGGACATGGCGCGCTTCCCGCGACTCCGGGACTAACACCAGCAGATCCAAGTCACTCCCAGCCTCGGCCTCCCCCCGCGCACGGGAGCCAAAGAGCCACACCTCGTCGGCTTGCATTCCCTCGAGAAGTCGCACTGCAACCTCATTCGCTGCGGTATGATCAAGCATTTGGTGAAAACTGCCACTCGCCCTTCAGCAAAGCAAGGATCGCCGAAAGACCGAAAAACCGATTTCCCTCGTCCTCCGATGTATGGCCGCCAACTGGCTCCTGTCAATTGTCGAGCGCCTCCTCGTTCCAACAGAGTTTGTCTAGCTCCGGGAAGTCGGCGAAGAGTATTTCCTTTTGTTCAGTCTTTATCACTATCATTTGCAATGTGGAGGCGGGTGATTATGGAGTCAAGGCGAAGCGGCGCTTGCTGAAAATACTGATACGTTAAGATGCTGAGCCGAAGCTCACCGCGGCGCGCAGAGACGGGCCCTAGCCAAATGGTCACAAAATGGTGGAGTGTTTTAGTCGCAGGCCTCAACGCAAGCGGCGTTTAGGGTCAGAGACCTCGCGCCGCACCGCTTCCAAACGCTCCATGATTTCCGGTTGCTCTTTGGCTTCGCACAAAGGCTGCAGATGCCGGCGGATGTAGCACCAATCCAGAGCGCCCTCTCCCTGCCGGACTATGATCCCTCTCACATCCTTCCAATCGATAGGACGATCGGCGAACGCTTTCATGACAATCAAATCCTCCGCGGTGCACAAACAAACCTTTGCTTGAGGTTCGACCTCTATCGTGACCGCCCGATGGACTGCCGACTCCTCGAACGGGAGCGCACCGAGGGCTATATCGATACCCACGCCGGACGGATGACGGAGAAGAAGCACGCGATTTTGCAGCGCGAAACTTCGTGCGTCCGGACGCCGGCCTTCATAGCTCTGCAGAAAGCCGTCAACGAATGTCTCTTCGGAACCAAAACCGGTGAGCAAGGTGAGGTCGATGTCCATCGTCATCCTCGGCTCTCCCCAATGCTGCACGGCAAAGCCGCCAATCACACAAAATGGCCAACGACGCAGGGAGCAAAACTCCCCCAACTCTACAGCGATACGCGCAAGCTCGCTCAAGCTGTTCTCAGCTTGGTAAACCACCGTTGCTGGGTGACAAGGCCGGACCACGGCTCTGGCGGGTGATCGTGGAGCAAGGCTTCCACCGCGCCACTGAAGCAGCGCATGGCGCGAGCGGTATCGGCATTCCGGATGTCCTCATCCCGAACTTCCTGCATGACGGCTTCAGCTTCCGCCCATTGCCGCACCCTTTCGCGGATCATATGCGCCGCCTGATTGCTCATCTGTAAAGTCTCTGCGTTGATGCTATGTTTGTCCAGCGCGAGTAGCAAGATTTGCCAAAAAGCCGCAACTGTCACAAAGAGCGGAGCGTGTTTGCAGAAACGCTAAAACTCTAAAATGCTGAAAATAGCTACAAAGAACGGCGGGTCTTAGAA
>JBAXCT010000251.1:0-3503 GCA_037141375.1 Chthoniobacterales bacterium
CGCGACTTCAACTTTTTCTACGGCCGCAAGCAGGCGCTGCAGGAGATCTCGCTCGACATCCCCGAGCATCAAGTCACGGCCTTCATTGGCCCTTCCGGCTGCGGCAAAACCACGTTGTTGCGCAATTTCAACCGTATGAACGAGTTGATCGACGGCGTCAGCTACACCGGCGATATCAAGCTGGCGGGACGCAGCATTTTCGACCCGGGCATCGAAGTCATCGCCCTACGCCGACTGGTTGGCATGGTTTTCCAGAAGTCGAATCCATTTGCCAAGTCCATTTACGAGAACGTGGTCTACAGCATGCGCATCGCCGGGGTGCGTGGACGAAAAGTCCTCGACGATACGGTCGAGCGCAGCCTGCACGCGGCCGCCTTGTGGGACGAGGTCAAAGACCGTTTGCACGAGAGTGCGCTTGGTTTGTCGGGCGGCCAGATGCAGCGCCTCTGCATCGCGCGTGCCATTGCCAACCGTCCGAAGGTCCTCCTGATGGACGAACCATGCTCCGCACTCGACCCGATCGCGACCATGCGCATCGAGGAACTGATCAACGAGCTCAAGCGCGAATACACCATCGTCATTGTCACCCACAACATGCAGCAGGCTTCCCGCTGTTCCGATCTCACCGGATTCTTTTATTTGGGGAGCCTCATCGAGTTCGACCGCACGAAGAAGATCTTCACCAATCCTCGCGAGAAACGCACCGAGGATTACGTGACCGGAAGATTTGGCTGAGCCTGCCGCAACCGCATGCTCCTGCCAAAGGCGGCCGAGACCGGCCCCCGTTTCCGAGGTGGTAATCGCCTTTGCCGCACACCTGGATGTGGCGACAAGCATGGCGGGCCTTCAACTGATGCTCGGGGATGCCGGTAAGAACGCATCGCATGGCGGTCTTTTAGGGCGAGCCCCGGTCAATATCACGTGTCACATAAATAAACCGTCTTCCGTTGGCGCCATCGCGTCGGTTATCTTCTCATGCCTGTGCGGAAATCAGATTCACGCCGCGTCAATGTTTTGCCTGTCTTGCTGGGGCTAGCATTTCTGTTCGGTCTCTTTCTGTGTTTCTCGCAGGCGGGCCCTCCGGCCGCTTCCGCATCCTCCTCTGAGCGTGGCAGTACATTCGCGCAATGGTGGAGCGGGCCGAATTTTACCGGCGACTTGCTCGGCGCACGCGACACGTTGGATGACCGCGGGCTGAAAATCACTGGCAAGTGGCGCGGAGCCTTCTACGGCATGCTGGACAGTGAGAATGGTCAGCGCGGCGTGTTTGACCAAGAAATTGTTTTCGGAGCAACACTCGATCTAGCCAAGCTGACCGGTTTCGATGCTCTCAACGGCCTGTCTGCGTTTGGCGAAACGCGCTGGCGCGACAACCGGGGCGACTCGAACCCCAACGACACGGTCGAGGCGAGCACCATGTTCAATCCCTCCCACTTTCAATCGGGTGTCGGCTGGCGCCTGCTCACGTTCGGCCTGAAATACACGACGCCCAAACTTTTCGGGGCCAAGGACTTTCTCACCCTGACGGGTGGCTGGTTGCGTCCGCAGAGAGAGTTCATCGATCAACCGCTCTCCAAGCTCTTCGTCAACAACGCCGTCGAAAGCTCGAAGGGCGTCGGTGGCAACATTCCTTTCTCCTCCAGCTTTTCCACCTGGGGTGGAACCATCGAGGTCAAGCCGCTCCCCTGGCAGTACACCAAAGCCGGGCTGTTCATGTCCTATCCCAACGCGATGTCATCCGACAACCATGGCCTCATGTTCCAAGGCTGCGCATCCGACCCCTCGCAAAACATGCTCATGTTCATGGGCGAGACCGGCATCACTCCGCAGATCGGATCCGCAAAACTTCCCGGACGCTATGCGTTCGGCGGATATTTCTACGGTCAGGACACCGCGAAGTATGGAAACTCGAAATACGGGTTTTATTGGCAGGCCGATCAGATGCTCTTCCGCGAAGCATCGGCAACCGCTTCTTCCGCCGCGGGCGCCTCGGATGGCAAGAGCCTCACAACTCCGGTCAATGCGGCTGAGACCCCCGCGCTCTCCAAGCAGGGTTTGCGCCTCTTCAGTCTCTTCACCTGCGCGCCGCCCGACAACAACCGCTACCCTTTCTACATGCAGGGTGGATTTGTTTACGAGGGTCTCCTCCCGTTGCGGGACAGGGATCTGCTTCTCGCCGTGGTCGGGTTAGGTCAATATGCTGGCGTCGAGGATGGATCGAACACCGCGGTCATCGAGATCGGCTACCGGCTTCAGGTCAACGGTTGGGCCTTCGTCCAGCCCTACTTCCAATATCTCTCCCGCCCGAACGGGACATCGGAAGTAGCCAATGCCTCCGTGCTTGGATTTCTGGCCGGCGTGGATTTCTAGGTACAGCCCCTCTGCTTCCTGGAACCCGCGGGTTGGCGTCGGGGTTGTCGGGCGGCCAGGAATGCCTCTGCAGCGTGCGGGATACCGCAGCGTCATACCCGGCGGGCCATAAGCCTCTGTTGCCCAACTCGGGTATCACAGGCAGATTAAACCGATGGAACCGCGGTCGCTGCCCATTCATGAAATCGCCGGACGCATCGTCGAAGCGGCGAGCGTGCACTCGCGCCTGATCCTGCGCGCCCCGACCGGCTCGGGAAAATCGACGCAGGTGCCGCAGATGCTGCTCGATCGTGTGCTCCCGGACGAAGGGCAAGTCATCGTGCTGCAGCCTCGGCGGATGGCTGCGCGCATGCTGGCTGCGCGGGTGGCCTCCGAGAGAGGGGAAGCGCTTGGCGCAACGGTCGGTTATCAGGTGCGGATGGAGGGCAGAAGCTCGGCCAAGACGCGCATCATTTATGTGACCGAGGGGATTCTTCTCCGCCGCATGATCGGCGATCCGGAACTGCGCGGCGTTTCTGCGGTGGTCTTCGATGAATTTCACGAGCGGCATCTCTACGGCGATATCACGCTCGCGCGGGCGGTGGATTTGCAGGAGTCCTCCCGCCCGGACCTGAAGATCATCGTCATGTCGGCCACGCTCGAAGTCGGCGAGTTGGAGAAATATCTCGCGCCCTGCCAGGTGCTCGAATCGGCGGGGCGGACGTTTCCGGTGGAGATTCGCCACGCCGATCGCTCGCCTGGCGACACGCCCCCATGGGAGCTTGCGGCCGAGGCGCTCGCGGAGCATGCGCTCGCGGAAAGTTCCGGCCACGCGCTCGTCTTCATGCCAGGCGCCTACGAGATCCAGCGCACGATCAATGAAATCCGCGCGACATCCGCCCTGCGTGGTTTCGCCGTTTTCGCCCTGCACGGCGAAATGCCGCCGCGTGAGCAGGACGAGGCAGTGGCGCCGGGTATCGGAAGAAAGATCATCGTGTCGACCAATGTGGCCGAGACCTCGCTGACCATCGACGGAGTGACGCTCGTGGTGGACAGCGGACTCGCGCGCATCGCCCGCTTCGATGCGCGCCGCGGCATTAACACGCTCCTTGTCGAAAAGATCAGCCGTGCATCTTCCGAACAGCGCGCGGGAC
>JBAXCT010000252.1:0-3500 GCA_037141375.1 Chthoniobacterales bacterium
CCCGTGGCGGCCGTGATTTCCTTGGGAACTTTCCGCTCACGACTGGTGCGGCGCCGAGCACGGCCCACTGCCGATAGTCGCTGCGTGCCATGGAATTTCCAGCATCGACAACCGGTGCGCGCGTCTTAGTGTCGTACGCGAGGATCGACAGCTTGGCGGTTCCCATGGCGCTGGTACGGGTAAAGATTCCCATCTTCGGCACCGAAATCGGCGAGGGCGGGGGCAACGGAATTTCCGGGATACCGACAAAGAACTCTTGCCGATCGGTTCCCACGCCGCCACTGGCAACTTCGAGCGTCACTTGCGAATCTTCGGGCTTGTCGACCAGCGTGCAGCCATTGCGCGTCAACCGTTGATGCAAGGCGACGATAATGTAGTTCTTGTCGACGCAGTCGAGATACTTCGTTTCGACGTAGACCTTGGCGCCTTGAACTTGCGCGAAGTTTACTTTATCCAAGGCCTGATCGGTCGCGTTGGAGATGAGCAATTGCTCGATGCCGGTCCGCGCCGTGTCGGAGCTTTTGGTCGTGGCGCAGCCGATGCATGCACAAACAGCCAACAAGGCCGCAATCACCAGGCGGTTTCTCATGCGATCCCCGAATTATGATGCCGCAGAATTGCGATCGTCGATGTGCGCGAACAGCGCCGAAGTGAGCGCGAGCGAAGGGACGTTGAACACGTCCGCACCTACCCACTCACCTGGCGGGGGCGAACTCTAACGCCAGCCTGCGATCGGGGCTAGACCGAATTCATGGCAACCCGAGAAAAGGGATGCCAAAAAATCGCGTGCCAGATCAAGCGACTAGGGGCCCGTGGCGGCGGGCATCGCCTCGCCTTGCGGTCGGCCGGGCTGAATCGACTCGTCCATCGATAGCACGTAGGCCGCCATCGCTGCCAGCATCAACAGCACGACTGTCCAGGCCCGCCAATCCTTGTGAATCGGACGCTTCTTATTGTGGCCGTGGTGATGCTGATCGTGGCCGTGCTGGTGGCCATGTTTGTGGTCGTGTTGAGTCATACGATCTTGCGCGAGGGTTCGATTGGAATGAAGGGGGCCAGCCAAAGCTTAGCATAGCGATCTGACCGCGAGGCTAACAGGGTTCCTGGGGCGTCCTGACTCGCAGTGCCGGCAGGCCGCCCCTTGGTTCGCGGCAGGCCGGGGCTAAGATACCTGGCGGGCATTCGGGAATTCCGTGGGTGGCCGCGACAACCTGTTGTCGCTCTCGCCGAAGCCGGCGGAGGTCTACACGGCAGTCAGCGGTGGGCGGGAGGTCTTCCTGCTGCGGCGCGGCGAGGTGGACAGCAAGGAGCGCAAGGCGACGCCGGGATTCATCCAGGTGCTGGCGACGAAGGAGCCGGACCGCTGGCTCGCGCCGCCGGACCGCGACCCGCGCGTGGCGCTCGGGGAATGGATGACGGACGCCGAGAGCGGAGCCGGACACCTGCTCGCGCGGGTGATCGTGAACCGCGTCTGGAAGCAGCATTTCGGGCAGGGCATCGTCGCGTCGGTCAATGACTTCGGCGTTCAGGGTCGCGCGCCAACGCATCCTGAACTGCTCGACTATCTCGCGGGCGAACTGATCCGTGGCGGCTGGAAACTGAAGCCGCTGCATCGCCTGATCATGCTCACCGCCGCGTATCAACAGGGCGCGGATGTGAACGCGCAGAATCAACAGCGCGATCCGGACAACCAACTGGTCTGGCAGGTGCCGGCGCGGCGGTTGGAGGCGGAGGCCATCCGCGACGCGCTGCTCAGCGTGGGAGAAAAGCTCGACCCGCAGATGTACGGGCCGCCCGTGAATGTCGTCGAGTCGCCGCGCCGCAGCGTTTACCTGCGGGTCCGGCGGAGCGAACTGGTTCCGTTCCTGACGCTCTTTGACGCGCCGGATGCGACCCGCAGCATCGGCGACCGGGGAGCGACCACCGTGCCGACGCAGGCGCTCACGATGCTGAATTCTCCCTTCGTCCGGGATATGGCCGGCCGCCTTGCCAAACGTGCGCTGGCCAAGGGCGCCACGCCGGAAGCGGCGATCGAACAGCTGTTCCAGATTGCCTTTTCCCGTCCGCCGACCGCCGCCGAGCGGGCGAAATACGAGCGCTATTTTTTGGCGCAAAAGGAATCGCTCGGCGGATCCGATCCTCAGCGCGCCGCCGCCGCCGCCGAGGGGGCACTCGCCGCGACGTGCCATGTGGCGCTCGCGTCCAACGAATTCATCTACGTCGATTAGCCGCGCGCGCCTTTCATCCGCAAAAAACTCACCCGCCATGTTCAACCACGAAACACCCGGAGGACTCGTCCTCCCCACGCGCCGCAAATTTCTCCAGCAAGTCGGGCAGGGCTTCGGCTCGCTCGCGCTGGCCGCGCTGCTGAACGAGCAGACGAGCGCCGCCACCGCGGTCAATCCGCTCCTGCCCAAAGTCCCGGTTTTCGCGCCGCGCGCGAAGGCCGTCATCTGGCTTTTCATGACGGGCGCGCCCTCGCACATGGATACGTTTGACTACAAGCCCGAGCTGCAAAAGCGCAACGGGCAGGTGCTGCCGGGCAGCGATCCGAAGACCGGATTTTTCACGACCAGCGGCAAGCTGCTCAAATCGCCCTTCGGCTGGCAGCAGCATGGCCAAAGCGGCACGTGGGTCTCCGACATCCTGCCCCACATGGCGCGGCATGTGGACGACATGACGTTCATCCATTCCTGCTATGTGAAAGGGAACAACCACGCGCCCGCGTCCATCGAGCTGATGTGCGGGACGAACATTCCCGGCCGGCCCAGCGCGGGCGCGTGGGTCACCTACGGCCTCGGCACGGAGAACCAAAACCTCCCGGCCTTCGTGGTCATGCACGACCGCAAACCCCGCGGCGACGACCAGATCTGGTCGGCGGGATTTCTGCCCAAAACCTACCAAGCCATGGCGCTGGATGCGCGCCGGAAGGAAGCGATCGACAACGTGCTGCGGGCCAAGGACGAGACCGACGAACAGCAGCGGAGCGCGCTCGAGATGCTGCGCGAAGTGAACGGCGCGCACGCCCAGGCCCGTCCGGCGCAGGCCGACCTCAGCGCGCGGATCAATAGCTTCGAGCTGGCCTACCGCATGCAGACCGCCGCGCCCGAGGCGCTCGATTTCCAGAGCGAAAGCGACGCCACCCGGAAGCTCTACGGCGTCGGCGAAAAGAACACCGACACCTTTGGCCGCCAGTGCCTCATCGCCCGGCGCCTCGTGGAGCGGGGCGTGCGCTACATCCAGATTTTTGCCGGCCGCGGGACCGGCGGCGACGGCTCGGTGGACGACGTGCCGTGGGACGGCCACGACAACATCGAGACGAACCACCGCTCGTGCGCCGCCGCGACCGACCAGCCGGCCGCCGCCTTGCTCGCCGATCTGAAAGCGCGCGGCTTGCTGGACTCCACGCTCGTGGTCTGGGGCGGGGAATTCGGTCGCACCAGCGATTCGCAAGGCTCCCGCGGCCGCGATCACAATCCACATGCCTTCACGATTTGGAT